>JAGGXM010000131.1 GCA_021163045.1 Thermoproteota archaeon
AAAAGATTAATAAAGCCATGGTAATTTTCTTAGCAAAAATTTGCATAATTTATCCACAAATTTTTCTTTTTTAGATACTTGTAAAATTTCCGAGATGCCTGAATATATTCTAAAACTCGAAAAAGAGGGTTCTAACTTTGTATTTTTTAGGGTTCTTTTAATTACGTCTGTTGGCGACTGTTGGAGTGATTTCTTTTCAAAAGTTAGGTAACCTAAATTATCAATCCATGGACCAGAAATCGAATTTTCTTCGTGTTTTTTAATAAATCTTATAATATGATTCAAGGGGATGTTCACTTTCGGCCCCCGCACAATACTAACGTCAGGTCGTCTACTATGTTCTAGTTCAAGCATTATAAGAAATCTATTGATATGTTCAAAATAATCCATATAAATTACGTTAAAACCTGTTTGTATTAATTGCGTTCTTATTTTTCTACCAATTTTAAGACCCTGGCCCCAATAGACATCTGGTGATGTGCCAGATACGAGAAATAGAACTATTAGAGCTAGGACTCGCCCTTTCATCATATCTAATACTTTATCCTCAGTACAATACGGATTCTTAGGAAAGAAAAATGATAGTTTTGGTTCTTTTAATAACCACTTTGATGCTAGTTTTATTAGATTTAGCTTTTCTATTTTTAAGGATGCCGCGACGTTCCGGTACTTATCTACAGGATCTACTATAATAAAATGCTTCTTGAAAAAATGATAAGCATCATCATAAGATTGCCATAGATTTTCTGTATCTACGAAAATTCTATCTTTAAGAGCTATCTCCGAGATTGTCTGCAAAAAAGAGCCATAATGAAGAACCAACAGCTCACAACCATAACCAGGGAGCCCTCCTGTCTTTATTTCACCACCATACGCATTAATGCCCCTAAGAAAACGTTTTAGTAGACGAATTTCATCGTTTATCGTCTCAGTAGAGTGCATAATTACATACTTCGTATGTAATGGTGTGCGATCCACAGAACTTAGTTTTTTTCCTATAGAAAATGCAGGAACGATATCAACATCAAAATTTCTTATTTTAGCATTAAGATATGGATGTTCTGCATAACCTCTAGTAAAATTATAGGGTAAATTTTTAACTAAATGATCAAGAATGATTTCAAAAATTTCTTTAGGATATTCCTTTTTTAGAATAACAAATATGTCGATATCCTTCTCCCCAGACAACCATGTATTCTTGGCTATAGATCCTTCTAGTGAGACTTCGAGATCTAATTTTAATGACTTTAAAGCAACTTCTATTTCGCTTATAATTTCTCTAGAAAAGTTCATGATTTCTTTTCTTTCATTATTCGTCGGTCGAATCTTTTGAAGTACATACTTTAAAATATCACAAAGTTTGGAATTATATTGGGAACAGAGATCTAATGATGTATTTGATAGATCTTTCTTTTGGTGGTGCATCGCCATTGACCTCTCTAATAACAATTATTTATAATGCGATTATATCTATCTTGCCCGCATACATAGCTAATGCTACGCCGACAATATTCGGTGGTGGAACACCTTTGGATTTAGGCAAAAAATTGCCAGATGGACGGCGAATTTTTGGAGATCATAAGACGATACGTGGACTTATATCAGGGATCATATGTGGAACGTTAACAGGTATTTTAATTCCATTCTTAGACTCAAATATTTCTCTTTATCAAAGTATTATACGTGCATGTTTATTGTCAATAGGAACTCATATAGGAGATCTTTTTGGATCGTTCATCAAACGAAGATTAGACCTAAAACCGGGGCAAGGTGCCCCAGTATTGGACCAACTTGGATTTTTAGTATTTGCTCTACTAATTACATATCCCTTTTATCCAATAGGAATTTATGAAATTTTCTTCCTGATTATATTAACAGCAATAGCCCATCCAACAACGAATCTTATCGCTTATATCTTAGGAATAAAAGACAGACCTTATTAGTTTTTTAATTTAATTATCAGAGGGGCCTAAATATTTATTACTATAAGTAAGTAAGTTTAAACATAGAAATTTATTAAAAGGGACAGCCAACTATGTCTCTGTAGCAAACAAGGACCAAATTATGCTTGGTGATCAAATCATGACAAAAACCTCAAAAAATACAGGATTACTTAATAATCTTGAATACGAGAAAATGTTGGATAGAGCATTAAATATGCTCCCTACAGAAATAAAAATGGAAGAAAGCTTTGAAATTCCAAAATTGGAGATAATAATCGAGGGGCAGAGAACAACAATAATTAATTGGAAAGATATCATCAAAAAATTAGATAGAGATGAAAAAATCGTTCTTAGATATCTAGAACATAGATTGGGTACAGTAGGTTGGATATCTGCCGGTCGTGCAGTATTTCAGGGTAGATACAAAAAAGCCAGACTAAATAAACTAATAGACTTGTTCATAAGAGAGTATGTTATATGTGATGTTTGCGGAAGACCACATACTCGATTAGTTAAAGAGAAAGGCAGATGGATAAAAATATGTGATGCTTGTGGTGCATGGCGTGTTGTTGAGAAGATTTAGGCATCTCTATTAATGCTATTTTACAATCTTGTTAAGGGAGATAATATATTGGAATACAGCATATATATGATAAAATGTACTTTTATTAGAATATCCAAGATTTTTCTCTTTTTTCTTTCGATTATTGAGGGATTCTAAATGCAAAAAGAGTGTCAAATACATCAATTAGATAAAGCAATCAAGGAGATTATCGATATCCTACGACAGTCAAATAACATAACTACGAGAAAACTCAATGGAATTAAGAAAAACGTAGCTAAGAAATATCATCTATGTAGATGGCCTAGAAACTACGAAATATTAAGTAAAATGACACCAGAACTCAGAGAAAGATTTGGAAATTATATACTAAACAAGCCGGTACGCTCAATTTCTGGAGTTTCGGTTGTGGCCGTAATGACAAAACCTCTTCCTTGTCCAGGACGATGTATATACTGCCCAGGGGGTACTCCTCCGACATTAGACATGGCAACACCGAAGTCTTATACCGGGCTCGAGCCCGCAGCAAGAAGAGCAAGACAGTTAGATTATGATCCTTATAAACAGGTATTATTCAGGATAAAGCAATTAGAGAAAATTGGGCATAAACCAAGTAAAATAGAAGTAATAATAATGGGTGGAACTTTCTTAGCAACACCAAAACATTACAAGGATTTTTTTATTAGAGGAATTTATGAGGGACTTCTTGGAAGACGGTACAGATCATTGGAAATAGACGATTTACAAAAGCTATTAGAAACTACGAAATATCGTCTCGTAGGCTTGACAATTGAAACAAGACCTGATTTTTGTTATGAGACACATGTTGATGAAATGCTAAAATATGGAACAACAAGAGTTGAGATTGGTGTGCAAACACTTGATGAATCTGTTTTAGAGTTTATCCAGCGAGGTCATGACGTTAACGCAATTAGAAAGGCTTTTAGAATTGCTAGAGATTCCGCGCTTAAAATTTGCGCACATATGATGCTAAACCTTCCCGGAATGACTCCAGAGAAGGATATAAAAATATTTGAGCAATTATTTAAAGATCCGAATTTCAGACCTGACATGCTTAAAATATATCCAACAGCAATAATAAAAGGCACAAAATTGTATGAGCTCTGGAAAAATGGAGAATATAAACCATATTCCGAAGAAACCCTATTAAATGTTATAGCTAACATTAAGAAAAAAATACCACCTTGGGTTAGAATCCAAAGAGTTCAACGTGATATACCAATTAATATTGTAGAAGGTGGCTATAAAAGTGGAAATATAAGACAGAAAGTTAAAGCTCTTATGAAGAAAAAAGGCTGGAAATGTCGTTGTATAAGATGTAGAGAAGTAGGGCACGTTTTCGCTAAGGAAGGAAAACTCCCTGAAGAAAGAAATATCAGGCTTGTTACGAGAAAATATAAAGCTTCTGGAGGAGAAGAGATTTTCCTATCTTTTGAAGACACCAAATTGGATATATTAATTGGTTTCCTAAGACTTAGGAAACCATCAGATAATGCGCATAGGTCAGAAATCGATTCTAATACCATGTTGATAAGAGAGCTTCATGTATATGGAATTCAAGTACCTATTGGAGAGAGACACTTAAATGGCTGGCAGCATAGAGGTTATGGTTTGAAACTACTCCATGAAGCAGAAAGAATTGCAGAAGAAGATTATGACGCGAAACGGATAATCATTATCTCAGGAATTGGTGTTAGAGAGTATTATAGAAGATTTGGATATAGATTATTAGGTCCATATATGTTTAAAAAACTTGGATAGATGATCTTGGTGCGGGGGGAGGGATTCGAACCCTCGTAGGCCTGCGCCACCGGATTTCTTATCCCGAGATCTTAAGTCTAGCCTGTTGTCCAGCCTATGCCGGCAACATCCGGCCCCTTTGTCCTCTCGGGAACCCCCGCATTTCATCTCATATTTAATTTCGCATTTTAATATTAAAATTCTTCTTCATAGAGTTTGGAGCCCCGGGCGGGACTCGAACCCGCGACTTCCTCCTTTCTGATGGAATACCAGGGAGGCGCCCTAACCACTAGGCCACCGGGGCATATCCTTCATATTTGGTAAATGATTTTTTCTTCTATTAAATTTTACAATTTTTTATTCTAGCTGTCGTATAGTGGGGCCGGCGGGATTTGAACCCGCGACCACCAGCGCTCTGGACAGCGCTTTTAGTCGATAGTTCCCCAGGCTGGCATCCTCCCTAGCTAGACTACGGCCCCGCATTATTCACTAACAACCTAATTATGATTTTTAGGTTTTTGCATACCTTTTAATTTTTAATGCACATTAAGAAAAAGTAAACAGTTCATGAAAAGTTTAAATATGACATAGATTATTTTTTAAGGAATATAGAAAACCATAATTATACTAATAAGGTAGTTATTTTACTCTGGGAGAGATTTCAATGAATTCAAAGAAAGAGACACAAAAAGCTACTTCTATTGATGAGAAAAAATGGAAACAAGAAGTCCTGAAAGAACTGATGTCCATGGCTGGAGTTGGACGAAGTATTGCTTCAAAGCTTATAGACTCCGGTTATGTTTCTCTTAAGTTAATCGCCGTAACAGCGCCAAGAGTACTAGCAAACGAGGTTGGAATCGGTGAAAAAACCGCTGAGAAACTTGTAAGTGCTGCCCGAATGGCAATCGGTCTTGAATTTTCAACAGCACTCGACTTTCTTAAACATAGACAAATAATAAAGCATATAACAACCGGATCTAAAGCATTAGACGATCTCTTAGGAGGCGGTATTGAGACCTCTGGAATTACGGAGTTTTATGGTGAGTATCGCACTGGAAAAACACAGATCTGCCATACAGTAGCAGTTACGGTTCAGTTACCTGAAGAAAGAGGAGGATTAGAAGGTAAGGCTCTTTATGTGGATACAGAAGGTACTTTCAGGCCAGAAAGGATTGTTCCTATAGCGAAAAGATTTGGACTCGATCCAGAAGATGTTCTCCAAAATATTATTGTAACTCGAGCATTCTCATCAGATCATCAGATCGCAATCATTAGAAAAGCTAAGAAAGAGATCCCTCTTAGAAATATAAAACTTGTTATAGTTGATTCTCTAACAAATCATTTTAGAGCAGAATATGTTGGAATAGATACTCTCGCGGTTAGACAACAGAAGATTAATGTACATTTACATGATCTTCATAGAATAGCTTATGCATTTAATACCGCAGTAGTTGTTACTAACCAGGTTCTAGTGAATCCTGCAACATTCTTTGGTAACCCGATTCATGCTATTGGTGGCAATATTGTAGCTCATAATATAACGACAAGAGTTTCTCTTAGAAAAAGTAAAGGCAATAAACGTGTAGCTAAAATGGAAGATAGTCCTTATCTACCAGAGAGCGAGATCGTTTTTGAGATATCCGATTCGGGAATTATCGATTTATCAATAGAAGAATAATTCTTTTTTAACTTATTTCAACACTAGAAGAATACAAGATTTATATTAATTTTGGTACAATCTTTTGCAAAAATTCATAACAAATTTACTTGGGGACTCCTATG
>JAGGXM010000046.1 GCA_021163045.1 Thermoproteota archaeon
ATCAAAAAGTGTGCCTCCCGCAAGTGGAGATTGGATTATAACAGATACGACTCTAATTGAATACAGTGATCTAATAATTAATGGAAGTATTATCATAGAGGCGTTTGGGGCTCTGATATTAAAGCATGCTAGAATTCAGATGAATCTAGAGGATCCAGCACAACATTACATTTACGTGAAGAATGGCGGTAATTTTACTATCATAGATTCTACGATAACGGCATATAATACTTCGAATCCCTATTTCATATATGTGGAAGCAGGAGCAAAATTCCGATCCGAAGACAGTACAATAAAGTATGGAGGATATTATTCCGCTAGTGTCAATTATGCGACTTTATATCTGGAAGCGTCGAATGCTGAAATTACTAGAACAACATTTACAGAGAATATTCATACACAATATGTGTTATATGCATATGGCTGTGGCAATTTGGTTATAAAAGATAGCACGTTTCAAGACAACAATGAAGCTTTTGCGATCGTGCTATATACTACTAATGATGTTATAATAAGGAATAATATCCTCAGGAATAATGGAGAAGAGATAACGATTTTGAATTCTGATACCGTGAATATTGTGAATAATTACATTGAAGGCGTAAATCCGAATCAACGTGGTGTTCGAATAGAAGATTCCTTAAATGTTGTATTGAACAACAATACTTTCATTTCGGATAACGTTAGAATCTATGGTAACGCATCAGTCTTCAGTACTCTGACAATCTACAGAAACAATACAGTTAATGACTTGCCCATTGAATATTATTATGATGCTCATGATATAACAATGAGCGATGGTGAATACGGAGAATTGATCTTTGCCTATGGAAGCAACATAAATATTCATAATATTACTGCATATGGTATTGAATTCTATCATGTAATCAGCGGAGAAATATCTTACGTGCATGTAGATACAGCAGATTTTGGAGTTAATATCGCCAATTCCAGCAATGTTTATGTCCATGATAATATGCTTGGATACACGGATACTTGGTCAGTTCTTGTAATACTTGGAAGTAATAACATCCAAGTCGATAGAAATCAGCTATATAGCTATGGCTTCATCTCAATATATCAAGTAAGCTCAGTAGAATTATCTGAAAATAATGTTTTTTCGCAAAGTATGGGCTTTTATATATTGGAATCAAATGATATTGGAATATACAATAATATTATCGTTTGTATGGACTTTTCAACAAGAGGAATCTATATAAAAGATCCAGCGTGGAACATTTCTGTCATAAACAATGAAATCATGGACGCTCTCTTTGGAATAGATATAATCGCCGAAACGCCGGGTCTTATATGGGATATTTCTATCAATGGAAATAAGATTTATGATTCGACTTTTGATGCAATTTGGGTGCATAATGTTCTGCGAGGGCTTCTAATAGAGAAGAATGAAATATATAATAATAGTGATGATGGTATATTTCTATGGGACTGTAAAAATGCGATTATTAGAGAGAACATGATTAGTGGAAATTCCTATGGTATTTTCCTATTGGATTCTAATTATACAAATGTGTATCTTAATACATTTATTGGAAACGAGTATCATGTGGCTGATTTTAGTAGTGGATCAAATTATTTTGATAACGGAAGCTACGGGAACTTCTGGAATGACTATACTGGAGCCGATCAGGATAGCGATTTTATTGGTGACACGCCCTACGGTGGTATCGATAATTATCCATTAATGCGGGTGCACTACTACTTCACAGAGCCGATACCAAAGTGGTCATTTATAGTATATATGGCCGGAGCTAATAATCTAGAATTTTCAGCGTTAAATGATTTCCTTGAGATGTCTCGTGTGGGATCCTCTAGCGAAATGAATGTTATTGTATTGTTAGATCGTATCAGCGGATTTGATACAAGATATGATGACTGGACCACTACAAGGATATATTATGTTGCGCCAGGAATAACACCAAACAATGATAGTTACCTGTATGCACAAGGAGATTATGAACTCAATACTGGGGACTACTATACGCTGATCGACCATCTTTCCTGGGTACTGGAGTATTATCCAGCAGAGCATTACTTTCTTGTCTTATGGGATCATGGCGGGGGGTGGCTCGGTTGCTGTTGGGATGACGAATCCGATTCGGATTCTATAAAGATCTATGAACTTGATTATGCATTAGAAACAGTAAATTGGTATTATCCGGAGTTTTACCTAGATATTATCGGGTTCGATGCTTGCCTTATGGGTAATCTAGAGGTAGCGTGTACGATAACTAACGATTTTATAGGTTATATGATTGGTTCTGAGGAAATCGAACCAGGATACGGTTGGCCTTATTCAGATATACTTAGTTTTCTAGATCAATATTTGGATGCAACACCAGATTTCATAGCTGACATGGTTGCATATTTGTATGTAGAGTCATACAATTATGGATCCCAAGGCATTAATACTTTCGTAACACAGTCGGTTATTGATCTTCAGAATGTTAACGAATCTTTGATCTATGCTGTTAGTGTCTTTGCCAAAGAAGTTCTCAGAAGATATGATTCATTTAGGCCAGAAATATTAGCGGCGCTTTATGATACAGAAACATTTGGCGTTGAATATGACTTTATTGATCTATACGATTTTGCAGAGAATCTAGAGTCACTAATTACTGATGCACAATTCATTAATGTCGTTGAAGATCTACTCTCAATTTTAGATGATGTCATTATCGCTTCGTACTCTTTAGATGATCATCCAAATGCCCATGGAATGTCGATTTACAAAGGTACTAGTCCCTACAGCGAAGAATACGACTATATCTATTGTTCATACTATACAATGTGGAATGAACTCATTCGAGTTTTAAATGACGAACCATATCCTACGTGGTTCTACGATGTTTGGATATCAGAGGTTGCTGATGAAGATTCTGATGGCTATTATGAAGCATTAACTCTTAACTGGGATGTAGATACAACAAGTAGTAGTATGGAGATTGCTGTAAATATCACAGTATACGATACAGCATATGACATAATTGAATATTACTTTATAACACCATATACGATTAGCGGAATTTCAGGAGAGGACACTAGGGAATTAAGAATTTTTGTCTCGGAAGCGGGCACATATCATATAAACTTAGATATCATAGTTTCCGGGGATATCGTCTACAGTAGTAGCTATACATTAGGTGTTTCAGATGATCTTGTCTTTATATCCATGGAACCAGATACTTTTAATCCCAACGTGGAGATAACCCTACCAGAGAACAACAGCTACTTATCATGTTCAAATTTGGTCGTAGCATGGGTTGGAAATGATAGCGGTAGCGGAATTGATCACTATGAAATAAAGCTTGACAATGGCGGTTGGATCAATGTTGGAACCGCAACTAATCACACATTCATTAATATTGCTGAGGGTACCCATACAGTTATCGTTAAAGCAATCGACAAAGCTAATAATGAAAAAAGTTGCAGATATATCATAACTATCGAGCGCAAAGCTCCAAATTTGGTAATTGTGTCTCCAACTAATGAGAGCTATCTATCAGTTAATGATCTCGTAATTAAGTGGTCTGGTAGCGATAGCGAAGGTGGAATCGATCACTACGAGATCAAATTGGATGATAACGAATGGATTAACACATATGCGGCAACGACCTATACATTTTCAAATATTAGCGAAGGTTTGCATACTATTCAAATTAGGGCTATTGATAAAGCTGGTAATGAGAGAATCTGTAAATTAATTGTTTTCGTGGATAGAAGTCCCCCTAACATTAATATTAATAGTCCAAGAGATAATGCTCAAATTTCAGAAGAAATTGTCACTATAGAATGGTCTGTAGATGATAATTTCGGAATAAAGGCAATAAAGATATATGCTGATAATGAATTAGTAGAGACGCTATCTGGAGAAACTAGAAGTTATACCCTAACGCTCTCAAAGGGAACTCACGTTATAAGAGTTCTTGTGGAAGACATGGCTGGAAATAAGAATTATGATGAAATAACGATTCATATCGAGGAGGCTCCTGCCGAAAATGCCCAAGAGCCACAAATAGATTTTACTATTGTCATTGCTAGTATAATTGTTATCGGGATCAGTATTGCAGGGCTGATTCTCTGGTTCCGAAAGAGGTCTTAATATTACTCTCTTATTTACCATTAATAATTCTCTTTATCTTTTTATCCTATCGTTGATAGCGACGAACCAACCATCAGATTATTCTAATCGAAAATTATTAATTGAGATCCAAAAAGTATTATTAACCGAAGATATTAGTTCCTCTGGCATGGATGGGATTCCTTTGGAAGTAGATGATTTGATTTTAAGAGCAAAAATGGACTATACAAAAGCACTAGAGCTTTTAGAATCTGAGGATTTCTATGATGCTGCCGAGAAAGCATGGAGCGCAATTGAGGATATTAGAAAAGCTTTTTTGGTTGCTGCAGGTATGCCTTACGAAAAAGCGAAGACGGTAAACTATGCACTTCCTATATTTAATGCGCTGATGAGAGCTCTAGGATTTAAGGAACTATTAAAAAATTATGAGTGGTTTGAATACAAACTTCACATAATGGGGTTTTATGAGCGCTTAACCGGAGAAGATGAGATTGAATCTATTATTAGAGATAACGTAAATATATGGCTAAATAAAATGCAAAAAATCG
>JAGGXM010000029.1 GCA_021163045.1 Thermoproteota archaeon
CTGGAATATCGGCGCTTTTGGCATTGCGACGGACAAATTTGCACTCCTTGGCTTTGGATTCCGAGCATCTGTGCTTGAAAATATTAAAAATGTACTTAGAGTCCCTATAATTACGGCTTCGATTATGCAAGAACCAATTGTAGGAATTCTTGTTGCTGCTAATTCAAATGGCATACTTATTCCAAAGCAAACCGACGAAAATGAAGTTAAGAAATTGCGGGAATCTTTAGCTGATAGTTCCATTTTAGTCGAAAAGATAATATTTAAGAATTTTGAAAATGCCCTCGGAAATCTGCTCCTCGTTAATGATAAGGGTTGTTTAATTCATGAAAGTCTTATTAAGAACAATAAGAGAGAGATTGAGACCATAGAAGATGTATTGAATGTTGAGATCGTGGGAATAAACTCGAAATTCCTGATTATGGGAACCCTAGCAGGTGTTAATAATATCGGTGCTCTCGTTCATCCTCTTTTATCAGAGGACGAAATTGATGTTATTAAAAACGTGCTAAAAGTTAGAGTCGAAAAAGGTACAATTAATCGAGGAACTCCATATATCCGAAGCGGCGTTATCGTAAATTCTTATGGACTCGTTATAGGAGCCAGATCCACAGGCATCGAAGTACATAGAGCATACGATATCTTCCTAAAAGAATCTTAAATATAGTTATAATTTATGGCTCCGTCGGGCTACATTTCTTCATCTTTCAGCAACGCCAGGTTTCTTCATCGCCAATTTTACCATATTCACATTTCCTTCATACTAAAGTTATGATGAAATAATTTAGTGCATAGAGGACCTAAATAACATTTAGGGCAAGTCTCCTTGGCCTATTCGTATAAAAGCTTCCATTTTCTTTAATCTAGTAGACTTCATTATTCTGGTGTTTATTCTTTGATACAATCCCTAGAGTCCCCAGTTATGTGGGGTGGGTCACTATCTTTATATAGTGTATTCGACTTTTAAGTTTGATATCCCTTGCATCAATTCTACATACCTGAGCGCACCCATTCGAGATAGGATCATAGTGGCTTTTCTCGATTGATTTTGCAAACGTTATATTAATAAACTATTACTTTATTAGTGGTACATCATATGCTTGTGTAGACTAGAATGTGTTTAGCACATCGAGGAAGCAAAATGAAGAAAACACTATACAAGGTAGGAATCGTTTCCAACGAGATCCCAAAGATATTATGGAAACAAACTTTTGACACCGGCTTCGAGACGGATGGAATTTATGATTTTGATAATGATGGAGAAATTGAGATTTTCGCCCATTCACGGACTTATTTAGAGTTGATGAGCCTAAAGGATGGTAAAACTAAATGGAAAAAAATTTTTGAAAATGAAGAGATAAAATCAGTCAAACTGGATGATTTCGATTATAATGGCGAAATAGAAGCTCTAGTGATATCAAAGAGCAATGACTTTTGGAACATTAGATTAATCGATCACGAGGGAAATTCAAGATTTGCCTTTAGTTATGGTGAAGCGCCCTTTCTAGAGTATATACAAAAGGGTAGCCTAAGAAATTTGCCTGTAATAATGATTCCGTTCTCTAGCAAGGTTGTTGTGATAGTATTAGATTATGGTAAAATAATTGCATGGCAATTTTCTTTTGCAGAAAACCCGATAGACATTAAGATCCTTTTGGGCGATTTCGACTCGAACGCTGAGAATGAGTTACTTATTCTTCTAAGATATCCCAGTAGATTTGAGATTTACCTCCTAGATCCAATAATGGACTCTGTTAAGTGGGTACTAAAAATACCCTCTAAGAATTCCTCGGAGAGCATAAAAACTGAAATTTTAATGGTTAACCAACGGAAAGTTTTATTAGCTTTAGTAAATAGAAAATATCGCGTAATAGATCTGCGTTTTGGTGAAGTTATTGCTGAAATTCGGTCTCTTACTGAAAATACTTTCATTCGGGTAGGAAACTTTTTCTCAAAAGATTACGAACAGATATTAATTTGCGAATCCTATTTTGGCGAAAGAGAGTTCAGTCGATTAACTTTCATTGATATAAGAAGAGCTAAATTTTCAGAATTTTTCTTTGACTTCGCTCCATTTGATTGTTTATATGCCGATTTAAACGGAGACTATATTGATGAAATTATTCTTCTAACCGAAAAAAGTATCAGAATCTTACAAGGATCTTCAATAATTTGGCATTTCCAGAATCCTCTAGATTCCGAGTTCATGAGCGCAACCCTGAAGGATTTTGATAATGATGATGAACCTGAAATTATGGTAACTGCCGACTTTGGTGCAATAATAATAGACGCAAAGAATCAAAGTGTCTGCTGGATTGATGAAGACATCTCCATAAGCGATCCAAAAAATGGGGAGACCCTTGGGATTTTCAGGTATTATGATATTAACAATGACGATATTGACGAATTAATACTCTTAGATGAAGGTAAGATTAAAATTGTAGTACTAGAAGGAGATTCTGGAAAAGTAAATGAGCTTTGGAGTCTAGATTTAGGTGATGGAGAAATTTTTGATATAGAGTTCATTCCGTCAGCGCAATTAATAGTATTATCTACAGATAAAGGATTGTATGGATTAACATATGATGGAGAAATTTCATGGATTTGTAAAGAATGTAAAGCAATGATAATCGAAACTGTAGACATAAATTCGGATGGGACCGAAGAGATAATCGTATGGGACGAGGATCTTGGGATTTACTTGCTAGATTTGGATGGAAAAATTCTTTGGAGTCGTAAAGAAAAAAATTTTGGTCTATACCTTGGTGATGTTAATGGCGATTTTGTTGATGAAATTATAGCATTAACCGAACAATCAATTACAATACTTGATGGAAACCAGAATATAATCGCATCTTACGATATTGGAAGATTACCAGTAACTGTTGATCTTGATGATTATGATGAAGATGGCGTCGAAGAAATTGTAATTCTTAGTTCATCTAAGATGGTATTTATAGATGAATTGAATATTCGTTGGGAGCGGGATCTAATAAACATTAGTGACCTTTATAAGGTCTCTATTGGAAAAACAGTTAATCCCTACAGAAAAGATATTCTTCTTGTTTGTGAAGATAGATTAATGCTATTAAATGGTTTAACTGGCTCTGTCATTCTCAATGAATTATATACCGATATTAACCCGAAATTAGTCGAAGTTGATGATATTAATGGTGATGCTACTGATGAAATTATCGTATATAGTAACGGGGCTCTATACATTTTCCAAAAAAACTTATTATTGAAGCTATGGAAGCTCACGATGAAATCTATAAAAAATATGCTTATTGTAAATTGGGGTAATAACTCTAAGAATATAGCTCTAATTAATGACAAATTAATTAGAATATTAAATCCCATTTCAGGAAAAATCATCAAAAAAATTAAGATCCCCGGGAGGGATCTCTTATTAGAAGCCCTTACCATCGATTTTGATGGTGATGGTTCGGACGAAATCGCTCTAATTTTTGGATCTCACAAGCTGATTTCTAGAATTTTACTAATTAAGCCAAAGACGGGCATGGTTCTAGCGAATTACGATGTTTATATGAAGAGAGCAGACTTTTACAAACATGGATTTTTTGTTAAACGTATTCGTTACGCCAATAATCATACAATGAGCTTATTAATAAACGGGAAAAATTCCTTTGCCATTATATCATATAATCAGCCACTAAGGATAATTAAAGGCTTCTCTCTTAAGGTAATAGGGGACTTTAATGCCGACGGCAACCTAGAAGGCATCGTGGGTAGAGGATCTAAATTCTTTATATATTACTTTAAAGATGATCGCGTCCTTCCACTCAAAAAAGAAGCAGACAGATACCTATCCGGGAGCACAATATTATTCTCAGAAGATATTGATGGTGATGGAATAAATGAGGTCGCAATTTATTCTGGCGATAATTATTTAAAATTCTTAGATTTCTTTAGCGGAAATGGTGTTTTAGAAGTCCAAAGATATGTAATTAAGAATCCCTTAGACATCCTTCTAGCAGATTTAGACCATGATGATGCAAAAGAACTCATTATTTTAACTTCAGATGGTCTCTCAATCCTTAAACCTGATGTTGAAATATTGGAAATGAAACTAGACGAGCAAATCCAATTACTTGGAGTCCCATTACAGATCGCAAAATTGATAAAAAAGTTACAAGAGGAAATCGGATTAAAGAAATCTAAGACAAATATAATTAAGTATCAAATTAAAAATGGAGACTCTAAAATAATTGTTTGGATAAAGAGCTAAAGTCTTCTATGCCTTCGATGCTTTTTATCTTCTTTTTAATTAATTTGAAATTTGAGGATCCACACTTAGGGCAGAATTCTTTAGATGCATCAAAGATATAGCCACAAAGTGAACATTGCTTTTTAATTTTGTAGATGAATTCTATTTTTTTGCCTGTAATAGAAGCTACTGGAATTTTCAAAAAATAACATATATCTTGAATACTAAAATCATCTGTAATAATCACTACTTTTCTTTTCTTATCTAAGAACTGTAATCCTATACTTGTGATTTCAATATCGGCTTCGGATAGAAGTGTTAATAGGCCTAATTTCTTTGCTACAGATTTTATTTTATTCACATACTTTCTACTAGGCTTTATTACTGTAATTTTATCTATAATCGCTGAGAGTATAATACTAGTTATTCTATCTTTAATCTCTGCTATCACTAATGGTGTTGTAATCAATGCAATTTGTTTCTCAGATATATGGTCTAAGACCTTGTTTAGAAGAATCTCATACGGAGTTCTTAGAAAAAAGGTAGTATCGATGATATAGTAAGTAATTTTTTCTTTTTCCTTGGTGATAACCATGAATCCAACCTTTTGAAATTATATATTTGCTCTCACAATAAATCGAAATTAAGCTGTCATTTTTCGATGAAAATAGCAAAATCTGGACATATATTTTCACATAACTTACATCCAATACACTTCTCTGGATGTATAACCATAACTGGATGTACGCCGAGATTGTTTAAATCATTAGAAATAGCTAATACTTTTGTTGGGCATACATATATACACAGTCCGCAACTTTTACATCTATCACGAATTATTACTACTTGGGACATCGATCTCCTCTTTTTACAGAAATTTTTAGCTATTATGTGCCAATTATACCCAATTTTATGATATTTTTATAGATTTCTTTTTACCATCCAGAATTTTATGGTGGACGGGGCGGGATTTGAACCCGCGGCCTCTGCCCTGCCAAGGCAGCGCTCTACCAACTGAGCTACCCGCCCAATTTTTATTGTGTTAAAAGATTTGATAATATCAATTTTTCGTTTTATATCCTTCAGAATCGATATATAATATAAATTCCTTAATAAAGCTTCCCGCGAGTATTATGTCCCTAATATCGACAAACTCTTTTTCTGTATGTGCTAGATTAAAGTCCCCAGGACCGAAAACGATAGAATTTACACCAAAATCGTAGAGGTTATTGGCATCGGTCCACGCAGGTATCGAGATTATTTTTGCTTCTCTCCCTAAAATTGACTTATATACTTCCTTCAGAGCTTTTTCAAAAGATATATCCCTGTTTATAAAGGGATCCGCGAAATCTAGGAGAAGAACTTCATAGTCTTTATTCTCTATTAATTGTCTCATTTCTTTCAATAAGTCCAAAGCCCGATTTCCTGGTGGAATGTTCACATCTACTTCAAATTCGCATTCCTTTGGGATAATAAATCCTCCTGCATCACTGTGAATTCTTAAAATTCCTATTTGCATTCCTCGAGATTCAAAATATTCCTTCATTGTTTTTATTATATTGACTGCCTTAATTATAGCGCTATCTTTTCTGGCGGAAATAGGCGCGTTTGGATGCGAATACTCTCCATAAGCTTTAACTCTTAATGTTAAAAAACCATTTCCACTAGTAGCAATCTCTAACGATGTCGGTTCCATTATAAGTGCTCTTTTAGGGGAATGATTTTTTAAGTAACTGACGGATCCTCCTCCTGTACTCTCTTCTTGTGAAAATATTGCTACTGAGAAATTTGATGGTAAGTAATTGAGATTCTTCAGAGCAAATACTATAGCAGCTACGCTTCCCTTTGCGTCAATAGCTCCAGTTCCTTTAATATAAAATTCGTTAATTATCTTAGTTTTAGTTAATATAGGAATCGTATCAATGTGCGTAGCGATTAGATATTCTGGATTTTTTATATCATTGATTATGATATTATAAGAACGATCTCCGAGATACTCTAATTTAATCTTATTTTTGAATCCTA
>JAGGXM010000025.1 GCA_021163045.1 Thermoproteota archaeon
CATGTATTAATAGTTGCAAAAAAGGATACATAAAATAACGGAACCTTTATGTTCTTTTGAAGAAATAAATTCTAAAATGGAATCTAAAAGGTTAACATGCTCATTATATGAAGCACATATTAGTTCAGCAATTATAATACCTACATTAAAACAAAAATTTTAATTTCGACCAATATGGTCATTCTTTAAAAACGCAGTGTGGGTGAAATGAGAAAGATTCCTAAGTGTATGAGTACACAACATCCCGACAATGTTAATCCGCCATTTTTTGCTAGTAACACAGAATTGGGCGGAGAAGACGAAATTTGTGAAGCGTATTATGTCTTCTCGCACTTAGGTTGTGACGAACAAATGTGGGATTGTGAGGGAAAGGAAGTCGATACCTTTGTAGTTAGGAAGCTGTTTACAAAATATGAGTCATTTTTTAGAGAAAAAATATTAGGCAAAGATGTTTTTTTAACATTAAGAGTCCCGAATCCATCTATAGAAAAAGCTGAGGCAAAGGTTTTATTGGAGACCTTGGAGAGTATACCCCGATCATTCGATGCCGCTAAGCTCTTCTATGGTGCGGATATACCTCCAATCTTCGAGGTCATCTTGCCAATGGTTACTTCCGCTGAGGACCTTGATAGGATTTATAGATACTATCATGACTTTGTAGTTGGGATTCAAAATAAGCCTATAAGACCTAATGATATAACAATCGCGGAGTGGATTGGAGAATTTAAGCCCGAAAGTATAAATGTTATCCCTTTATTCGAAGACATGGAACGTATGCTTAATGCTCATAAAATCACAAAGGAATTTCTCCAAGATAAAGATGTTGAATATCAAAGAGTCTTTTTGGCAAGATCGGATCCAGCATTGAATTATGGACTTATTAGCGCGGTGCTCTTAAATAAAATTGCCCTGCAAAGGTTACATAGATTATCGGAAGAGTCAGGAATTGGAATTTACCCCATAATTGGAGTTGGTTCTGCTCCTTTCAGAGGAAACTTAAGACCCCAAACAATCGAACGCGTTGGAAAAGAGTACCCTAGTGTTCATACATTTACCATTCAATCAGCTTTTAAGTACGATAATCCACCAAATATCGTAAAAGAAGCTATAAGAAAACTCCTAATGAGAGAGACTACCGCGCCTCAGGAAGTAAATGAAGAAAAATGTCTGGAAATTATCGATAAATATACCAGAGAGTATCAGAAGCAAATTTTAATATTAGCTCCAATAATAAATAAAGTTGCTAGATACGTACCGAGTAGAAGAAAAAGAAAGTTACACATCGGATTATTCGGCTACTCTCGCAATATAAATGGAATTAAATTGCCTCGGGCGATAAAGTTTACTGCATCTTTATATTCCATAGGACTTCCGCCAGAAATCCTCGGTTTGAATGCTCTTAATGATAAGGATATTCAGTTTATCAGAGAGATATATGTTAACTTCGATTCTGATTTAAAAGATGCCTTGAGATATCTGAATCCCGAGGGGACTTTCTTACCAGAAGCTCTAAGGAGGAAGATTATAGACCTCGAAATCGACTTAGATGTTGATGAAGAACACAAAGAAATAACAGAAAATATCCTAAGGATCTTAAAGAAAAATGAGCGAGAAGATATAAGTGAGTACATCCTAAGAGCAGCGAACCTAAGGAAATTTCTTGGATAGTTATATGTTATGCTTGATAATTTTAAAAAAAATAAATGATGATTCGCGGTTGAAAGCTAAGGTAAATCTAGATCTAGTCCTCCTTCCTCTTTAGTTTCTTTTTCCTTTTCTATCTCCTCCTTTCTAACCTCTTTCTCAAGTTCTTCTAGTTCTTCTTCTTTCGGCTCTAGCTCTTTTAGCTCTTTAACTAATTTCTCTGTTTCTTCTTTCTTAGGCTTCTTTTTCGGCCTCTTCTTTTTGGCTTTTTTGGATTTTTTCTTCTTGACTTTTTTAACTTTCTCGCCAGCAATCTTATGTGCCATAAATTCGTAGATTGGTGCTACTTCCTCTTCCAGACCACTGAATCTAGAAATCTCCGTTTCGTATTTCTTCTCGATCTCTTTATGTAGTTGAATTATCTTTTTCTTTATCCTTGGATATGCTTTTTTAACCATAACCCACATGAATGATTTCTTACCAACACTTAAAATTGTAGGCAATGCACCAGATAATACAACAACATCCTTCTTTCCCGAAATTTCTGATATTAATTGATGCATTCCCGTCATTGCTGGTGTTATTAAAGCAGGATCATACCTATCTGCGAAAGTTTTTGGATATATTGTCATAAGAGTTCCACCAAGATCTGAGAGACCAATAGCTACGATATCATCTTTCCAATCTCTGAATAAACCATAAGTCTTCGCATAAAGTATAGATGCTGCCATAAAGGCAATTATTATTAGTAATTCGTCCGGAAAGTTTGGGAAAAGTACATCGATATTATCTGGAATAAGATCTCCATCAGAATCTGCCGCATTAGGATTTGTATTTCTAATCTTTAATTCAATATAATCGCTTACTCCATCACCATCAGTATCTACTTTCGAAGGATCTGAACCATAAATTTTTATTTCTTCATAGTCGGTTAGACCGTCGCCATCAGTATCTGCTTTAGTTGGATTAGTATTTGAGTATATTTTAACTTCATCGTAATCGCTTAGAAAATCTCCATCAGTATCTACTTTTGTCGGATCTGTAAAATAAATCCGTGCTTCTTCTAAATCCGATAATCCGTCAGAATCCGAATCGTTACTTAGAGGGTTAGTCGTCCTAGTTCCTAATCCAGTAATATTAACACCTTGATTTTCTTCAAAATCGGTTAGACCGTCATCATCGGTATCTAATTCATTTGGATTTGTCCCAAGAAGATATTCCGCTCTATCAGTCAGGCCATCACCATCCGAATCTACTTTTAATGGATCCGTATCTAATATGTATATCTCTGTATAATCGTCTAACCCATCAGCGTCTGTATCGTTAGACAATGGATTTGTTTTATAAGTAAATAGTTCCTGATAATCGAGAATTGTATCTGAGTCTGAGTCATTATTATTCGGATCTGTATTATAGATCTTAATTTCTTCATAGTCAGTTAGACCGTCCAAATCGCTATCATTAGATTTTGGCGATGTCTTTGTTATAAACAATTCCTCATAATCACTTAGTCCATCAGTATCCGTGTCGTTAGACAATGGATCGAGTTCTTTATAGATCTCTATTGCATCTGATAAACCATCACCATCCGTGTCGGTCATATTTGCGAGGGTATGATATTCAAAAACTTCTTCATAGTCTGAAAGTCCGTCAGAGTCTGTATCGTTTTCCTTGGGATTTACGCCAAAATTTCGTACTGTAGAATTAAATAATTCATCCCAATCAGATATTCCATCACCATCGGTATCGCTCATAAGAGGATTTGTACTATAAACCATTATTTCCCCATAGTCGTTAATTCCATCGTCGTCCGTATCTGTCATATTTGCCATAGTATCAAAAACCTTTGCTTCTTTATAGTCATTGACTCCATCGTTGTCTGTGTCATTAGATAACGGATCTACTCCGTGTTTGGTCACAGCTAAATCTTTTACTTCTTCATAGTCACTAAGTCCATCGCCATCAGTATCATATTTCGATACATTTGTGTGGTATATTAGTATTTCTTCTCCGTCTAGTAAGCCATCACCATCTCCATCAGGATCTAAGGGATCTAACAAGCTATTTGCATACTCAAAGGAATCATTCAATAAGTCGCCATCTGTATCTTCCTTTAGTGGATCCGTTCCTATTGATAAGACCTCAGACCCGTCCTCTAATCCGTCTCCATCGGTATCCGGATTTGATATGTTTGTGTGGTATGTGAAATATTCCGCTCCATCGCTAAGAGAATCATCATCCGAATCAGGATCATTGGGATTTATCGTTGGATATAACGATTTAAATGCGCTACTTAACTCTTGGTAATCGGTTAAACCATCCTCATCGGTATCTGATTTTAATGGGTTCGTTGAGTTTCCATACTCATATCCATCCAAAACCCCATCCGAATCAGTATCATTTGACAAAGGATCAGTTTTATATCCATCGGATCCAGGAACTAGCTCCTCGTAATCCGTTAAGAAATCTCCATCAGTATCATTTAATCCTGGATTTGTACCATAGAGAAATATTTCTGAGCCATCAACGATGTTATCATCATCCGTGTCCGCGTTTGTTACATTTAGATTGTAACCCAAGTAGTAGTTCGTTTCCTCAAGATCTCCTAAATAATCCTTATCACTATCATAAAAACCGGGCGAGATAAAACCTAATTTTGCTGTAGTTTCTCCAATATTGCCGTATGAGATATGTGCTATGAATATCGATCCGTTCTCTTTAACTGCAGAGTAATATAGCATTATAGATTGCTTATTAGTTGCACGTTCCATCAAAATTCCGGTGAGGCTTGACACATTAATAAATCCATGCATTGCTTCCCTGACACCGCATGAAGCATCCATCCACAGCAACTCTGCTGTAAAAGACGTTCTATTTACATTGAGTATTTTAGGCTGTTTTGCTAGATTTCCAGCAAAATACTCTATTTTCTTTCCTTTAGAAGATAGACTATATGTTCCTATGTAAAGATAATTTTCTTCTTCCGTTACCACCTCCACGGCCGTGAAAAGCGTTACTTCTGTATTATTTAAATATGCATATGCGGAGGATCTACCGAACTTTGCATCTTCTAGGTTTGTATCTGAAACATCGAAGACAACTGTAGTTGCATCCCAAGTTAATCTATCTGACGATTTTGATGAATCATATACAGCATATGATACTCTATCTTCACCCTGTGCAGAAACTTGGGGATGAATCGTAAAAACAATATAATACATCCCTGTACTGGTAGGATCTTGGGTAATCCCGCCTAAATCTGTGTATTTAACTCCCATTCCACCCAAACTTATAATTTCTTCTTCTTGATACCATGATGTCTGGTTATTATGTAGTGCTATTACATGCAAAGTTGCAGTATCTGCGATAGCACCAGGCTCTATGATAAAGAGTGCAACTATAGTGTCATTGCTATTTGGGTAATATTCGCACATCAGGTCCTTTGCTGTAAGATCGCTGTCAGTACTATCGAATCCGATCTCTATAGGAGTATTCCAAGCAGTTCCATTCCACTCTCTATAATAGATGTGAACTTCTTCATACGCTCCTTGTTCAATAATTCCATAAAATAGAAATATCTTGCCAGACCAAACTCTAACAGCATCGAATCCGAAAAGCTTAGTAGCATTCTGAGTTAATGGATGCGCTGCAATTTCTGCAATTAATTTTTGTTCTGGAATAATGGTCTCTCCGATACTTTGTGGATTTGTAAAATTAATTAACCAGTGTTGAATAACGGAATATGTTACATTATAAGTTTGGAGAATTGTCATATTTGATACAAAGACATGAAAAACATTTTCCTGAATATCTGGGACGATATCGATTTTGCTCCCTATCGCAGTAACATTACCATAAACGGAATTCCAAATCCAAGATGTTCCGTTATAACTCTCTTTTAGATATGTTTGATTTTCCATCTTAATTAGACTTGGTAGACGCCAAGCCCATCCGTTATCTGTCAAATTAGTTATTTCATTCGAATTTAGTACTTTAAAATGGATCCCTGGATGGTGACCGATGTTACTGGGAGTATTATTTAAGTTAACATAAACTGAGTATACTTTATTATTAGCCTCCCAAAACCGACCAAGTGCAAGAGAAAGGAAAAATATTATCATAAGAATATAAAGTTTATATCTCTTCAATCCTTGTTACACTCCATAAAACCTTAGTTTTAGATTTTTTTCCTTTTTTATTAGCTGATATTTAAA
>JAGGXM010000092.1 GCA_021163045.1 Thermoproteota archaeon
AAATATTACTCATCTACTTGTTAGAGGATTTCGAATGTCTAAGCCGGAACAAACGGGTACCTATTTATTTATAATAACGGATATTGACGGCAATATCGTTTATACTTACCCGGAACTTACAAATAGGAAATTCTTAAATGCTCAAGCAAAGCTCATACAAACCATTGTGAGGTACAAAAAGTATCTTTTAACAGAAAAAGAAAATAGAATTAAGATAAACATATCTGACGGCGCATTATATATTTTACCAGAAGATATGTATATTTTTTCTCTTCTAGCTTCGGAGAGCGAAGATGAGGATTCTATCTGGGGGAAATTAGAGACAATTGCGAATAAATTTAAGAAAGTTAAAAAGCCTTCTAAGTTGGAGAAAGTTATTAAGGAAGTATTATATCCTCCTTCTGGAGAGGATTTATATTCTCGTTTATATGAGATTTCAAAAAAAATTCTTAATAAAGTATTGATTGATCGGGGAGAAGTCCCACTTTACCTTGGAACCGTAGTAAAACAACAAGTTTATCCTCTACTCAAAGACAAAAGTATTATTGAGAAAGAGAAGGACATTATGCGACGAAAGATCCTAGAGATGTGTAATGGGGAAAATACTGTTGATGATATCGCTTCAGCAACCAATACCCAAGTAGTTTATACGATGATAATTCTGGCCGATTATTCTGCACAAGGATTAATAGATTACAAAGTACAGTATGATTTTAAATTATAAAATATTCATTACACTTTTTCTTTAATTATTTCTTTAATTATTATACTATGTCTCCTCGCTTTTCTCTTTCAGTTCTCCGGCCCTGACTAAAGGCAGAATTCCTCTCTTGAACATATCGATAACACTCCGTGCTCTGGAAATGATCGCAACCGGTGTTTCATTTTCTTCCGGCTTCGGAGCAAGTAGCAATTCGTTATCATCTCGTACAACACCAAAGATCGGAACCGTTTCAGATATCCTTACGACAAAGTTGATTCGTTTTCTAATTTCCTTGAGTGTGATATCTGAGGGGCGCGTAGTTACGATCTCTACTAATGAACTACTATTTTTTGTTTTGAATATTATCTTAGATGTTTCTGGATCCATCTCTGGTACAACTAATCTTGCTGATTTCTTGCTTCTTTCAATCATATCAACGGAATAATTTTTGATGAGATCTTCACCAAAAAGAAGCCATGTATGCCACGGTCGACTTCTATTTAGATCTACGAAGTCATTCCATAGCTGGTCTATTTGCGAACTCATAAGTTCTATATCTAAGACTTTGTTTATCCCATTACCAACGGTTTCGATAAGAGAATCTAAGTTGTCTTCTATATCTTTCTGGAATTTAAGAATAAAGCTCTCGGCATCTTCATAGTATTCATCGAATTTCTCATGCATATCTTTAAAGTCTGCGGGAATCTTATTTGCGTTCTCCTCGATTTCTGGAATTCTATGGAGTTCGGATTCGATTTTAGCACTTATTTGTTTTATAAAGGATTCTTTAAATGAGAGTAGATTATTAAGGAAACTGTCAAACTTGTTTTTTAGGCTATTCTCATAGTCATCTAAATTCTCCTTTATTTTATCTGCAACAAGTAAGCTCGTTTCTTCGATCATCTGCCAAACTTTAGAGCCTTTCTTGTCCTCCGGTTCCAATACCAAATCCTTTAATGCTATGGAAATTTCTGATAATTCTGAAAAGATATTAGTTAGTTCTGAAGAAAGAAAGTTATTTGCTTCTTTTAGTATGATCGTTGATCTTCTTAGCTCCATATTCACTTTCTCTCGGAAGCTCTCAAATTTCTTATTAAAATCTGATGTTATTTCATCTATTTTTACATTCGCCTCACTAATGGTTCTATCTATAAGATGATCTAAAATTTTGGATGTTTGTTCAACCATTTCATTTAGTTTTTCATCTAACTTTTCAGCGGACCCCCTCGAAATATTTTTAACAAATTCAACTAGTAAGTTTAAGTCTTCAACCATACTATCTAAGCTTTTCTTCCTATTTTTTTCAAGCTTAGATAAATGTTCCATAAAGATTTCTAAGGATGATTCTAGAGTTAGATCATATATTTTCTGAACCAAGCCAAAATCTTTGATCTCATGATCTTCTAGAAGTTTGATTATTTTCTCTTTTAATTTACTTTTATAGTCCTCCATTTGATCCAAATTTTCTGTTTCAAGAACGCCTTCTAGTTTTTTCTTAATTTGAGAAACAAATTCGTCCAATCCGCTAGATAACTCATCATATGTCATGTTTACCTCTTTAATTGCATTTTCTCTGATTTTTTTGAACTCAGCAAAAAATCTTGCCTTTAGTTCATCTATAGTGGAAACCATATTTTCAGCCATTATATTTCTCAATTGCTGAATTAAAGTTGATATTTTTTGCGATGATTCTGTTATTTTCTCAGGCACTTCTTTCCACAAATTTTCGACGTCTTCCTGAAATCTAGATAGATTCCTTGTAAGTGAATCTAGTCGTAGTCGAATTTTCTCTTTTTCAGAATTTAGAATTGTAATTGCTTGCTGCATTTGATCAAATATCTCCTTAGTACCTTTTAGAATATTTGCCCGATAGTTATTTAGTGCATTTTTTACCATTTCACCAATGTCAATACTAAATTGTTGAATTAAACTTTCTAGATCCTGAACTTTCTCGGAGATCACTTGTGGGATTATATTTATTTGTGAATCAATGAATTTTACTTGGTTATTTAGGGAATCTATTATATTTCTGATGCTGTTTAACAGCTCCTTCGTACTATCTTTTATTCGAACTTCTATTGGCTCAATCGTCTTCCTTAAGGCTTCAGATAGCGACTTAAACATTAGAATAGATTCTTCAATATATTTAATGAAATCTTCTTTTTTTGACTTAATATTTCTTGGTATCGTCTCCTTTAATTTTTTTAAATTGCTTATTAATACTGTAATTTTCTCAGATACAAATTTGTATGGTGGAAGTGCAACAACGACCAATGGGTCACCTTCTATTTTAAATACAAGTCCAGCGCTCTTCAGTTTTTTGATGCTAGATTCTATCTCCTCTGCGTTCTTGTTAAATAGAAAAGCCAAACTAGATACTGTCGTTGGACCATTTTTTATCAAGGTTTCATAAATATCGGCTTCAAGATCAAATAAGTTAAGATACTCTCGCAAAAAGGATCTAATAACTACACCCATAGATTTTCACCAACCGGATTTCTTCATTTCGTTCTACTTAAAAGTAATCACAAGATTTTAGAAAAAACTCTTGTAAATGTTAAACATTAAGCTATAAACATAAAAATATTATAAATCCATTACCTTGTTATTCGTATGTTTTTAAGTTCCTCTAAGGCTGTTACTCCACGACCTTTGAGGAAGTACTCCCTTACTGGTTCTAATTTTTTAATCAACCAATCAGCTACTGCATTCTTCAAGTCTAAAGGATGCAATTTACCGTTTACATAATCATCCTTCAGCTCATTAAAGGAGAAATATTCCACGGCACCCCCAAACTTTGCTGGCCTGTCTATAAATAGCTTCTTGTCTAATGGAAAAATTAGCAACTCAGCAATACTCATTATTGGGTTATACTTAAGTTGACGTGGCGGACAATAAGCATTTCGTATTTTCCTCTTTATCTCTTCTGGAGTATCATGGACAAATATTGCCGTAGATGGCTTTGATTTACTCATCTTTATATCTATAAGTAAATCCTTTAGTTTCTCTTTATCTGTAGCTTCAGCTTCGTTTAATGCTTGGATATCTCTTTCCGATAAATGTAATCCCATAAGAATCGAATGATGCACCGCAATGGGCTTTATCTGAAGGAGATCATTACCAAGTTTTACTTTTAATTGATTAAACTTTATTTTCTTACCAACTTCTCTAGCGATAACATGCGCTTTCCGTTGATCAATTCCAGCATGCGCTATATGAACTTGAAGTGCAAAAATATCCGCAACTTGCATTATGGGGTAGATGAGCTTTGCAAAATCTATTGCTTCACCCATTTTCCGTCCAAGTATCGTAATTGATCTCCGAACTCTTGACAGTGTTGTATTTTTAGCAATATCGATTACTGTTTCCCAATATTCTGGGTTTTTTGCATATAATTGGCTACCAAGTACAAGATTTACTGCATTAGGATTTCCTCCCATTGCTTTAACACATAGTTTCATGGCCTCTCCAAAGTAATTTTTCGCAACTCTCTGAATAATATCTAAGTCGCTTCCTAGTTTATCGTTTATCCAGCTATGCCAATCCGCAAGAAAAATAGTTGTTTCTACTTTTGCCCTTTGTATTTGCGCTATTTTTAGTCCGCTTACCAATCCGGTTCCCAAATGCACCATCCCAGAAATTTCGAATCCTTGATAATGTTTCAGTTTAATTCCATGCTCCAACAAAGTCCTAAGATCCTCCTCTGTTAGAATTTCCTCAGTCGGTTTTGCTTTAATGAGGTTCAACCGTGTTATTACGTCCATTGATTGCACCTGCTGTTAATTTCTAAATATATAGGACTATCACTTGTTAATGAGTACAATTCTCATATAAATGTTAAACCTTGAATTAAAATTAACAATACAGATTTTAGTGCAGCATTCCTCTTATTTTAGACCATTTTTAGATTCTGGTGTCACTTATTGTAGGGTTACATATGGCACATAATGGTTTTGGTATCTTCATTATAAAATCGATAGATGTTATCAATATATCGGGCATTGGACCCATGCTTATTCTCAGAAAAAAATTAGGGAATTTCTTTGTTTCCGTAGTATTAACTTCGGAAAAAATAAGCGCTAAAGAGCTCGCAAACAAAGTACATCCAATAGATGATTCTATAATAATTTGGGATTTAAGACGAAATTTGCTTATTGAACGAATTGATAAAAAGCTGTTTACAAGACCGTTTATTAGCATACTGAATTAATCTTTCTTTATATTTTCATAATAAATTCTCCTATAACCCTTCTTAAAATAACTTTTTATAGGAAATAGTCGTGAATACTACAATATATCAGATAGAGGGGTTCTCTTATGACATATAAACTGTTATGTACGGATGTTGATGGAAGCATAAAACCGTTTTATGGTCCCGTAGACCCAAAAACCGCCGATATCCTTAGAGAGTTATCAAATGAAATGTTTATTGTTATGCTCTCTGGTAGAACTGCAACGTATCTAGATGGCCTTGCTGTTGGTATTGGTATCGATGGTATGCGTGTTGGATTAGTCGGAGAAGAAGGTTGCATCATCCTTTTCCCGAAAGATTACAAAAACTATGAAGAATATATCGTAGGTGATAAAAAACTTATTGAAGAGTTTTTACATTTTAAGGAGACTGTAAAAAGTATTCTATCGAAGAGACTACCAGTATATTTTTCTCCTACAAGAATCATATTAACTCTTGCTACTAGAAATGAAGCCAATTTTAATAACGCATATGACTTGATCAAAGAAATCATTGAAGAAAAGAATATGAACGATAAGGTTTATTTTATCCTTCATAAAGCACATTATGTTATTTCAATTGCACCAGCGGGTATTAATAAGGGTGTGGCTCTCAGAAAAATAATGGAAATCCTAAATGTTGACCAAGATGAAATTATAGCAATAGGAGACGGTCTAAATGATATACCAATGTTTAAAACATCAGGTTATTCGATAGCAGTAGGTTCTAGAGAGGATGTCAGGAAATATGCTAATATTGCTTTTGATAATATAATTGACGCTCTACATCACATCAGAAAATTATTAACTAAGTAGTAGCTACGGGGAATTATCGTATTTCTTTTCTGGTTCAACATGAATAGTTATTTCCTCTATTTTATCTTTACCAAGAACTTCTCCGAGCTTTTCCTCGATTTCCTGAGTTATATCATGAGATTCCTTAACTGTAAAGTTTGATGGTACTCGTATATGAAATTCAATATAGATTTTTGCGCCATCCCAACGTGATTTTATTTTATGGCATTCTAAAACATGTTTCGTACTTTTTATTATCTGTCTGAGCATCTCTTCGCTGACTATTGAAGCATCGACCAATATTGCCGTGGACTCTTTAAGTATAGGTATTACCATAACAACCATAGATATTGCAATTATAATACTGCCATATGCGTCTACAGATTTATAACCCATATTGTAGAATAATATAGCGACCAAGACCAAGGACGTAGTACCTATATCCGAAAGAATATGAAGAGCATCTGCCTCTAAGAGCCTAATCTTCAGGCGTCTACCCATTAAAAATTCTGTTATTGATGTCACAAAGTATGTACTCAAGATAGCAATAAACGCCCAAAGAACAGAATCAGGGAAGCTGGCCTCAAAAATTCCTTCCAGAAGTTTACTTACTGCTTCTATTATTATTTGAAATGCTGAGAAACATATGAAAAAGACAATTACGACTTGTGCAATAGCCTGATATTTTCTATGTCCATAGGGATGTTCTTCATCCGGAGGTTGAGAGGATTTTCTGAGCGAGATAAAGGTAATAATGTTAGCAATAAAATCTAAAGTTGAATCAAATGCGAAGGAGAATATTACTAATGAATTTGTTATAAATGCAAGGTAGAATTTGAAAACCGCAAGCGTTACATTCATTAATGTAATTCCAAAAGATATTTTCATTGCTTTTCTTATTTTGGCATCAAAGGACAAGCGAGCTCAACCTAACTATATCCAATTAAAAAGAGATATCCCTCAAACTATTATAAAATTTTTATAATGAAAGAATTCTAAATAGGATAAAAAAGGAATTTATGTTTATTAAACATCAATAGGTCTTATTCTCTTATCTTTTCCGTAGTGTACTCGGAAGTAGAATTCCGCCTTCTTTCCTTCATTCCAAGTTCGCACTGGTCTGTAGTAACCTACAATTCTACTCCATACGTCTACTTTATCACTTCCGCACTTAGGACAACGTGAATAAACACCAACACCTTTCCAGCCACAATTGTTACATACCGTAATAGATGGCGTTATACTAAAGTAAACGACCTTCGTTTTAGTTGCTATATTATAGATCAGTTTCTTAAGAGCTTTAGGATCCATTGCCTCATGCATGAAGAGATGTGCCATTACGCCACCAGTAAATTCTTGTTGGACTTCTCCTTCCCAAGCAACTCTCTTGCTGATAGGAACATCTACGTAGTATGGAACTATACTATTACTATAGAAAGGTTTGCCTAAATATATCGGGATGTACGCTTTTTTTGCCTTGATTAGATCCAGGAAGCGGATATAATCCTTCCTAGCAAGTCTATACGCTGCACTCTCACCTGGAATTTCCTCTACATTATACAGATAATTATCTCTATCTTCATACTCTTCTGCAACCTTACGTACCATACTAACAATTCTTTTCATTAATTTGATTCCCCTTTCAGCTTCATTGGAATCATGCCATAGATTAGGATCTCCCACTAGATTCACTGCTGTTTCCGGAAGTCCGATTATCCCGAAAGTGTTAAAGTGACCTTTAAAATGACCAAGATAAGTCTTAGTAAGAGGCATTAACCCTGCTTCTAATGTTTTATCATATCTTTTCCTCCACCAAAGTAGAACCTGTCTTGCTGTTTTTAGTTTATCATATAACTTATCATAGAACTCCGATTCATCTCCATTTGCCTCGATCGCCAATCTTGGTAGGTTGAGTGTAACGACCCCAATACTTCCTGTTGCATCTGGCATAGCCCAGATTCCATGGATTCTTTCTGATTTCTTTAGCGTTTCAAAAACTTCTTCAGAATCTTCCTTGATAGCACTCTTAGAAAACTTGAATCCAAGACCATTTTTTGCAGAAACCTTACTCACATCTATCGTGAGTCTACAACAATTATGAGTTATCGTTCCGAGAGAATGAACGAATAAGTGATGAGCTTCAAGTTCAATATCATAAAATTCAAGTTCACCTTGTAATTTTACAGTATCTACTGACTCAATAGGAATTAATGCGATATCGCCTTGGTATATCTTTCGAGCTTCTGGCGTCCATGCATCAAATTTTTTAATTACGGAGATGCTATACATACCTTTATGATAATTCATCCCTTTCCTTTTCTTTACTAAGAAGTATGGAACTCTTTCGAATAATGTATCTTTAACATGCATTAATTCTTTACCGCCTCTGCCAAAAATATGAACAAATCTTATTACCTGACTTTTCTCTCTAATTCTTATGGTTGTATTCATACCAATTAGTTGTGTTAATAAAGCAAGTTCTTTTGCTAGATCTGGATCATTAATATGTAGCTCCAGACCTCTTTTATAACCATCTCCATCGAAAAATCCCTTTATGAATGCTTTAATCACTGATGGAGGAGAGTTCCATATAAACCAAGGTATCCCTGAATTTTTCGGCTTGTTTTTTACACCATTCCTTAGTAAGTTAGTTGCAAGATTATGATGATAAACATACACGTAAACATTATTAGGAAATCTGGGATCTTCTCTCAGGATTATATCTTTTCCGTATCTTTCTTTAAAGAATTTTCTTATTTTCTCGATTAAATTTTGCTCTTGTTTGTTTAATGAAAATTGTAAACCTTTATAATAAAAGCCATTAACTAAATGTTTGGTATCATACTTTCTGCTGTCATCTCTTGTGAGCCGTAAATAATTTCCTTCAGCTATAAAAAGTCCAAGAATATACGCAAAATTCTCATCGATTCTCCCAAGGCCGCTTACAAAAATATATTCCTTTTTCAATACTTCTAGCCCATTCTTAACTATTGGAACCAGATCTCCTGGAAGCACATCTTCAGCAAATTTTATCTTAAAGCCGTCTTGGGTATATACAACTATAGGATGTTTTGGTGTAACCTTTATACTTCTACCATCTTTCGTTTTCACGATTGTTACTTTATCGCTCTTTATTTTTAATATTCTTTTTACAGGAGTCCATTCTAATCGGTATGTTTCCTTATTGAAGGCAGGTACTAAGAATTTCTTCTTTAATTTAAACCATCCATTACCTTCCGGCTCGCCAATATATTTCTCAAGCTCACTTACCTTTAGGAGTTTTATCGTATTATCATTTTTTATCAATATGTTCTCTGTAGGATGTAAACACATCGCATATAGCGCAGAAACATCTGTAGAATAACCATTCATGATATAGAAAGCACCCTTCTTAGATAATACCTCGAAGAATAGATCTGTTAAATCGTCCCATTTACTGCCATTCCAATCGAAATTCTTAGTAAGCATTACTGTTACTATTGGGAAAGTAAAAGGCTGACCAACTGCATCGCCTTTTAGGTATAGCTTAAAAAGTTCCCTATTTAATGTAAGCGCTTCGTCGAAGTAATCATAAACCCTCCCTACTTTTTTACCGCCAACAATTGCATCTTCGTTCATGTAATCATTAACGGTATCGAGAATAACTGTTACATTTGTGAAGGGGCTTTGGTATCCCATTCTACTTGGATAATTTAACTCAAATACAAGTCTCTGCAGTGCCTGTCTTACCTGATCGATACCTAGCCTATCAACACCAATAAATGGCGCGAGATATAGATCAAATCCTGTGACCGCAATAGCACCGGTCCATTCCTGTGCGCTTAGAAAGAAGAAGTTAACTAGATGAGAAATTGCTGTATCTAGGTGTTTAGCAGGGTTTGAAATCATTGTCCTTGTTATTAATCCCTTTTTGAGGATCTTCGGTAAAGACCATCCTGCGCAGTAGGGGATATATAGTGAATTAGGTAATTTATGAATGTGAATTGCTCCATCAAAATGATCATCTACAGCATCCCTAGGTAAATAACTATACATTGTTTCTGGTGTCTTAAGGATTTTATTCAAGAGAAAACCAATATAGGATCCATAAGCAAGATTCGCATTTGCATTTTCTTTTACTTCCCAGTCTGCAGTTTTGAGAAATTCCATTTCAAGTTCTCGGAGATAATACCCTGAAATTCCTCTCTTTTCAGTTTTTTCTGGAAGATGTAACTCTATCGAGGAACTCTCAGAATTTATTCTTGTTTCCTTCCTCCAAATCGTCGATTTACCTTCAGCCATGATAGTACCCTCTGTATATTGTTGGGTAAAAATAGAATAATGCAAATTTTGTTTATAAACAGCGACGATGAGACTTGTTATTGAAAAATAAATAGATTGATTTGCAGTGTAGAAACCTCTTATTAGCTTGAAATTCTAACAGCTTTAATTCAGGAAGGATTGCTATATTTTTTAGCGCAGATGCTCATTATAGAAAGTTGTTATTCTGGCGAAAAGATCAATTTAAGAGACTCCTTTATTTTTACTGCACTTTCAATAGTCTCTATTCGTAAATTCGAAAAGTTGGGTAAAAAATTAAAGTCATATGAAGATTAAAATTAGAAGAGAGATCGTATTTACAAAGCAATGGCATAATATTGGCACAACAATATTCCCGAATTTTTCATAAAGATATGCTAGAATAAATCCTAGTATAAAGACAATAGGAACGTAGAGCAGATCGAAATGAAACATCGAAAATATTAGCGCTGAAAGCATAGCTGCATAATTAAAGGTTTTTCCTCTGAGTCTTAGGAAACCAAATAAAGACCATCTAAAAATAAGTTCTTCGGCCACAGGAGCGAGAATGGCGACCGATATGAACGTCAAGAACCAAAAAAGCGGACCTAATTTTAGTGCTAAATAAATTTGTTTCCCCAAGATCTTCGTGTAGTACAACTCAAATCCGGTATATTCTTGTAATAAAGAGACTAACATGCTATAAGTTATTGATATCAAATGCGCTATTAAGGCAAAAAACAGCGAAAATATGAAAATTCTTTTAAAAACATCAGCTCGTTCTCTTGGAAATAAAGATATAAATTGGTTTATACCAAGTACCTTCAGAGCTATGAGTATTATACCTACATTCTGAATTAATAATAAAGTGATAAAGCCTGTTGGACTTAGTGAATATACTCTAACAAGTTCACCACCAATAATTCTATATTCGATATCGCCAAAAAAAGGCTTACCGAGGATGAGAACAGCAATGGGATCTATCGATGAGATCAAAATTATGAATAAAATGCTAAATAAAAAAATTCTAAGCATTCTTTGGCTAGCAAGTCTTTCTACGTCCATAGAATCATCTCAATAAAATTAAGTGCTAGATTATAGTCACTCCTTCCTCCATACTTCTAACCAAAATGTTCTTTATTCCGGTTCTATTCTTGATACTTCTTGCCAATTTTATTAATGTTTCGGGTGGTGTTCTTGGTAATTCCTTAAATGCCGGATCTGGTGTAATATTTGGGGGAACAAATTGTTGGATTACATAATAGGCCCCAGGTCGATCATTAATGCCCATGTCAATTAATTCCTCAACTATTTTTAGAACATCTTCGCCCTTCAGAAGACCCGGAACTACTGTTGTTCTTAGTTCAACAAAGCTTAGTTCATTCAATGCCATAACTACTGAATCCTGAATATTTCTCACAAAGGTCTCTGTAGTTTCTTTAGGAAGACCAATAACTTTGGCGTATAACGCGGGACGTTCTAAAGGAGCTTTTATGTCCATAGCAATATGATCAAGAAGCCCACGTCTTATAAGATTTTTTATAATTCGAAAGTTTGAACCATTCGTATTAAGAGATGTTCTTAAACTTGAATTCTTTTTAACTAAATTAAATAGTTCTTGAAGCGCATCCCCTTGAAGTGTTGGCTCTCCTCCTGTAACGTGTAAATAGTTAACTAGTAGTTCGCTTTGCTTAATTATCTTGAAGAGATCCATTAATAGTATTTCGGTCATTTTTTTACCAGAAACCACTAGCCAATTCTGGCACCAAGGGCATGCAAAATTACAGTAATTAAACCAAACAGTGAAGGAGGGTTCGCCGATAACGTCAACTAATGAAAGATCCTTCCATCCCGATACCTTTACCTTAATTTTGCCTATATCGTGTTCTTCCTCAGATTCCATTATTTGGCCCCCATGTCTTATGTTCCCGATATTTTTTCTTCACTATATAATTTTCTGATATATTCGACAAATATTCTCCTTATTGGACGGAATAGATGCATAAAACTGCCTCTTTTTCGGTTTTTTATATAAAAGTAGGTGTAGAAAGTAATGTAGCTTTCACCCATTTCTACTAATTTTTGGATATATAATGAGATCTCGAATATTGGAATTACTTTTTTAGCACCAACATAAACAAGAATTTGCTCATCATCTCTCCAATCGTAGGGAGTTGTTGGCCGTCGTAACGAGAATAATAACGATGTGTTTCCATTTTTTATTCTACTACTTATCATTTTTCTGATCTGTTTAAAATGCTCTTCTGGGTTGTATTTAAGCGTATTATATACCTTTTGTGCCATATTAAATGGATTTTTAGCTTTTGTGGCTTCTTTTACGATTCCAACAAATTCTTCGTAGTTTCTCCAGAGAGAAATGGGTAAGTAATCTTGCTGGTATATCCCCTTTAACAAATAATATCCTTCCGGATCCAAGTTATATCCATCCCTAATTCGATTTAGAAGCCAATTATCATCCACATAAACGCCAGGTTCTCTTGCATAATTTACATAATGGAAGTCCTCAGGAGATATTATTTTATCTCGTAGTAGTTTTAGAGTGAGCCGCCCTATAATAATATCATAAAGGTTTACCTTTTGATGATAATAGAGCCATCTATACATTTTATATCTTGCATCTAACATATCTTCGATCTGGCCGAGAGACCTTATATGATGAACTAGATCTAAATTCTCCTCGCCTTCTAAATCTGAAGGAAATATAAACATATTTTTAATTATACTATCCACATCAACGTATCCATAAGGGACCCCAATACCATAGCTATCCCTTAATAAGTTATCCAATCTATCAGCATCGATCTGACTTTCTATTATTTTTCTTAGAACCCGAATACCTGGTTTATGCAATAATTGTTTTTTTTCAGGAATTTCGGTCTCCTTACTTAGAAGAACTGCAATATCATAGGGATTTATACCAGCATTTTCGATTATTTCCTTAATGATATCTACTTCCGTTATCATCTTATAAGAATAATATTCATGCACACTGCCAATGTTTTTGGCTTTGTATTCTTTGTAGTTCTCCTTAAAATTATTCTTAAGAATCCATTCAAGAATAGGCTCTGTGGTATGCGAGAACGGACCGTGGCCAATATCATGCAGCAAACCTGCGAATCTAATAATTTGATATATATCCTGTGGCTTGTACTCTGTAGACCATAAGGAGTCCCATGTTTTCTTATCAACTCTCTTTATATGAGTATCTAGAACCTGCTTTAGGATTTTATAAGCCAGGTGCATTACACCTATACTATGCATATACCGTGTTTGATTCTGCGCTGGATAAACTAGAAAGCCAGCTCCAGTTTTATGTATATATCGTAATCTATCGAAATACGGAGAAACTGTTAATTCATATTCTGGGCGAGTAATTGGAATGATCCCATGTATAGGATCACGTATTGCTACAACAAATTTTAAATCTGCCAATGATGTAACCCCTTAAAATTCTAGGAATATCTTAATGTATTACACCGCTCTTTAATGCTAAATTATATAAACAATATCACTTAAAAATATTTAGATGGCAAAAAAAGAGATATCCTATATATAGACAAATCGAAATTTTGTTAAAAAAGGATATTAAAAATAAATATAAAAATTCTAGATCTAACCTTTACGCCTAAAGACAGCATAAATCGCAACTGCAGCGACTATTGCAACTCCGGCCACGCCAATAGGTATCATATAGTCTGCTGGTAGTTCAAATTCTGTGCCTTCTGTTGCCTTAATTGATGGATCGTGTACAAGTTTATCTTCAAAGTGTGGATATACCAGATATAATATGTCCTTATTCTGTTTTTCTTCGAGTGTTCCATTAATTTCTATAAGCTCCTCTTGATCTCCATTTCTTACTCTTACTTCATCCTGATATCTAAACTCTAATTTATAACCCAGTTCCCCGTGTTCAAGCTCAACTCCCTCTTGATGATTAGCATGCTCTCGTTGATGTATTTGGGCTCGATATTCTCTTCCCTGATGATCGCATGTTCCAAAGATTATCCCCAGAGCCAGCATAGAATTCTTATACTTCCACGGCCAATTTTCTATAATAATATCGATTTTTACCTCTTTACCTCCCGCGATTTCATACTCATTAAGATCCACATCTTTATCGAATATGTGATTAACAAACGTTACATTAGCAGTACTGTTACCAAAAGTAGTCGGTTGAATCATGATTGTTGCCTGCATTGTTATTCTAAGTTCGGTACTATTATCGGGTCCCTCTAGTGTTTCAGCATAGATATTCCATTCTCCCATCCCCGTTAGATATGAAAATGCAACACGTTCATTTTCCTCATATAAGCCATTACCGTTCTGATCCACAAATTCATCAATTTCGAGGAATTTTATGAAATAAACTGTAGTTCCGTTTTCACCAGGCACCCATATAAGATAATGCGGCTGTCTATCAAAAAATCTAACGACGATTCCTGGCGCCTCAATTGTAGCTGTATTTGAGTTCCATGAAGGTGCTCCTAAAGAGTAAACCGGAGTCGAAAGCAGAGTTACAAGCGTTATTATTGCCCCTATCAAAATTCCATTTTTTATTTTCATAATTTATCACCGTTATTATCAGTAATTTTCCTTCCAGTTAATATAATAAGAACATGATGCACCAATCGTATACACAAATTGTTCATTTGTATTCTATCCTTAATTATATACATTATTGGTATTTTATCACAGATATGTTATTAAAACATATGTAAGAAACAGACCTTTTAATAGAATTGAGAAGATGTCATATTTAGTTACTTTTAATTGATATAGGTGTGATCTTGAATCATATGCCCCCCAAAACTTAGTTGCTAGGGCCTCAGAGATGTATCTTGCTCTCCGTAAAGACGACGCTATTAAAATCGCAATCGCCTTATAGATGCCCTTTGGAATAAAGTATCTTGCCTTTATTTCACCTCGTAATACAAGGGAATCTATTGTTTCCTGAGCATCTTTTGCAACTAGCGGAATTAATCTTATTGTAAGAGCAGGTATCATGGAATATCTTATTGGCACACCTAATCTTTCTAAGCCTTGAGATAATTTACTTGGAGTTGTTGTAACGGAGAATATAGATACCATTATCGTAATTAAGATTATACGAGTTACAAGAGCTACTGCCCAAAGAAGTCCGTAAAAAAGATACGAAATAAATGTTAAGAAAAAAATTGGAATAATAATTCCTCTAAGGAGCATTATGATTTCTTTATACGATTTCGATAATACTAGTTCACAATAGGGAATCAAAGAAGCAAATAACAATAATACGAGGTTTTTAGTCAGAGAAACGCCAGCTATGTAGATTACCAAACCAACTAATTTAAGTAGAGGGTTGCATCTGTGAATAATAGTATCCTTATCTCTTAGAGCTAGTCCGTAATAGATGCTTCTAAAGACGGGCATTACTATCACCAATTAACCGTAAGATTTCACTTTTAAGCTCTTTTACCGTAATTGGTTTCGATTCAATTTTCATTTTCTTAGCAAATTGAACAATATCGCTGATCCCGACACCGATCTTTTCTAAGTAATTATAGAAAACCACTTTCGGATCGCCTATAAAATCTATTCCCCCATTGTTAAGAGCTATTATTTTTTGACCTATGGGAATTAAACGAAGATCATTTGCTGCTATTACAACAATTCTATCACCAGAAATTTTTCTCAAAAGTTGAACTAGTTTTTCTCGATATTTCTTATCTAACCCAACGGTAGGCTCATCTAAGAGAATAATAGGCGTTCCTAAAGCGTAAACCGACGCTAACGCGACTATATGCACTTCACCATAGCTAAGGTGAAAAACTTTTTTTTCCTTAAGATGTTCTATACTGAAAAATTCAATAATTTCGCGTGCAGTTAGTTTATTATTAAATGCCTTTACTGCTTTTTTAATATCATCATATACTGTTGGACCGATAATCATATTATAAGGAGAAGAAGGCATAAACGAAACCAATTTTACTGCATCCTTTACGCTATTTATTTCCTTAGAATTAATGTAAATTCTCCCCTTCTGAGGTTTTAATATCCCAGCAATTATTCTTAGAAGTGTAGTTTTACCTACGCCATTTCTTCCTACAATGATATAAATTCCATTTTCTAACTCTAATGAAACATTTCTAAAGATCCAATCGCTAAATGGAAATCTGAACCAAATATTAATTAGTTGTAATTTATTTTGCAACTCTTAGCACCTCAATAGCTTCATTGACTGATAATGGAAGTTCTGGTATTTTCCCCTCCTGATATAATTCCCAAAATACTTCGACAAGTTCGGGTATGTCAATATCAATTAGATACTTTACAATTTTTTTAGGGTGGCCTTCTGCTATAATTTGCCCTTTTTCCATTACATATATTCTGTCGGCTATAGAGATAATGTCATCTAATCTATGTTCGAAGATAATTATAATCTTTTTACTAGACTTTAATTTCTCTAAGATATTACATAGATTTCTTGCGCTAGTTCTATCTAATCGTGCAAACGGCTCATCTAAAATCAATACCTTTGGATCTAAAGAGAGTGCAGATGCTATTGAAACCTTTTGAAGCTGCCCTGCGCTTAATTCGGATGTCGGCTTTCGCCTTAAATCTTGGATTTTAAGTAGCTCTAGAACTTTGTTAATTCTTTCTTTGATCGTTATGGTATTTACCTTTAGGTTCTCTAAGGGAAATGCTAATTCTTCTTCAACGGTCAAGGCCGTAATATATGATTCTGGATCTTGTGAGACAAAACCAACTAATCCCGCAAGAGATATTGGGCCTTCCTCGATCGGATTTGCTCCAAAGATATCTATTATCCCATCGATCTCTGATTCATAGTAATGCGGGATTAAGCCAATAAGTGCTCTTGCTAATGTCGTTTTTCCACAACCGCTAGGGCCAGCAAATATAACAAGATCTCCTTCATTCAATTCAAACGAAATATCGTTTAAAATCCATTTTTTAGATCTCTTATATCTTACATTAAGACCACTTACTTTCAACATCGACGCCCATCTCCGAAAGCATTACTACTACTGGAACAGCTATTGATGAACCTATTATCATTTGGCCGACATTAATTGGAATTTCTGCGATCGCCACAAGACCATACCCAAGAACAATAGCCTCATAGAGAAAATAACCAATAACCATTTCGATTCCACCAAGAATACATGAAAAAATCAATACACCCTTCGCTCCTCCACGTATACCGAGATATATAATTCCCATAGATAAGAGTAACGCTGTTGTAACGAAAATTTCTCGAGATATCTCTACCTGAAAGGTTTTATCTCCCAATCGTAGCACCGTTGTTGCACCATGCCATCCGAAATAACTTAAAACTAAGAAAAGAAGGATTGCAGCACTAAAACTTAGAACTACTTTTTCCTCCTTACTCAAGTTTCTAAGTTTCATGTACGTAATTCCTACGATATACCCCTCTATTCCCTTTATAATCAATGTACCTGGAGCGTACCAAGAGTATCCCAAGAAAATATCCGCAAGCGCTGAACCAATACCGCCACCCAATGCTCCTACAAGGGGCCCCCCTATGAGAGCCGCAATATAGACTCCCGAATCTCCTAAATTAAAAAAACCTTTTGTAGCTGGTGTTGCAACAATAAAGATTGTTGTAAGTATAAATGAAATCGCAGCAAATATTGAAGTAACCGTCAAAAGCCAAGTATATCGAACTCTTACTTGGACTTTACGATTTTTTTCCATATTTGATCACCAAAAGATAGCACCAAAGTTTAAACTTATATAAGATTTAGCTTATATATAAGTTGAAAGCATCTATCTGGTGCGAATATGAAGAAAACATTCTGGTATGAATGCATATCCTGCGGAAAAAAATATGAGGCAACTAAAAACATAACCTATTGTAGAAACTGCGGTTCGCCCCTAATCATTCGATATCCTAATGATGCAACATTTGATAAATCACGTTCTAAGTCAATTAAAGATAGCATATGGAGATACTGGAATCTTCTCCCCTTACATAATGAAAGAAATATCGTTTCACTAGGTGAGGGATGGACGCATCTTTTAAAGGCTTCTAGACTCTCTTCGTATTTGGGCGTTAAAAATCTATATTTGAAAAATGAAACAACGAATCCTACTGGCTCATTTATTGATCGCGGGGTTTCTGTAGCAGTATCGTTTGCCAAAGAGGCCGGTTATAAGGGTACTTTCTGTATTACTAAAGGAAATTTAGGGGTCTCTTTAGCAGCATATTCCGCAAAAGCCGACTTAAAGGCAACTATTTTCATTGATAGAAATATCGAAATTGGAAAACTATATCAGATAATCGCATACGGAGCAGATGTGAATATAATAACGGAAGGAAAGTTTACAAATACCGACTTTAAGAATAAAGATATTTTTAACTTAAATGCCGAAAATCCCTTTATAATTGAAGGAAAAAAGACAACAATTTTTGAAATATTAGAGCAAATGAATTGGGCAAAAGTTGATAAAATCATTGTACCTTTTGGTAGTGGTGGTCATATTTATGCCATTTGGAAAGGTATTAATGAATTAAAAGAAAGAAACGTAATTGGGCCGATGAAAGTCCAAATATTTGGCATAAAACCCAAAAGTTGCGAATCTTCTGATAATAAAAAATCTATAGCTATAGATTTATGCATACCCTCAACAAAACTATCTAAGTTTGCATTAAATGCAATTAAAGAAACGAACGGCGATTTAATCTACGTTTCTGATGAGGAAATTCTCCAATCTATGATGCTATTAGCACATATGGAAGGTATATTTGCAGAGCCATCTGCAGCCATAACAATAGCAGGATTACAACACCTTCTAAAAAAAGGCTTGATAGACGAGGATGAAACAATTGTAAGTATCATCACGGGTTTTGGTTTAAAAAATCCGCGAGCTATTAGAATTTTATCTCCAAAACCAAGGAAGATTAATAGTTTAATACGCAATTTAGATCCTTCGTATGGAATAAGAACTATGGGAAGAACAAAACTTGAGATTATGAATATCTTGAATGAGAAAACTATGGATTACGGTTATGGAATCTGGAAGAAACTAATTAAAAAAGGTATAAATTTAACTCTTCCTGCCGTTTACCAACATCTTAATGAATTGGAGAAGTTAGAACTTATCACGAAGGTAGTATCTTTTGACGAATCAACCCAAAAGAAAAAGGTTTTTTATAAATTAACAAGAAGAGGTTTAAATCTTCTAAGAGAGCTCTATATTAGATAACATGGCGATAAAATCTAGGAGTTGTTAAGGTTGGCAATAGGAGAAAGATATAGACGCCTTTGGGAAACTATAGATTCATCTACTTTTAAACTGTTGGAGTCATTAGAAAAAATTGCTAGCGAACTCAACAGAGAGAAATCATTATCTGGGGATTCTATAACATATGACTGGAAACTTAAACGCAAAAAAATCTTCAAAACAATAATCTCTCTCGGAAGAATCGGCTATCCTGAGCTTGAAAAAATAAAGTTCAATGCTCTAAAAATTTTCGATTTGTGGATTAAATACTGGGAATCTACTTTTGTAAGTTATGGCCTTACTACAGAAGATATAGATAATGCCTGTAGAATCCTAAAGACGTTTCATGAAAGTAATGTATATCCCAAAGGTTTTTTTACATGGAACCCTTGGTTTGATGACTTTGGTGTCGGCCTTATCAAGGAAAATTTGGGAGATATCGCGAATCTGAAGGAGTTAATTTTTGCTTTAAATGTAGGATACAGAGTTTATAATACGATGTTTAGTAGATTTATTCTCGAATTGCTATCCGTTGTACTCCCAACGGTTGATTATCAGCATAGAAAAAGGTACTTTAATGAAGCAAAAAAGTCTTTAAGTTTACTAAAATTACGAGATCTGTGGTATTATTTTGTAGAAGTAAGGGAAAAACCAAATAAAGATTATTGGCTTTGGTGGGAAGATATTATAGATACCCTTATTAATCTGTAATTCTTAAATACTAAAATAAAGGGTGATATTAATCCCTAAGGTACATAAAGTTCTTCTAGTGATAACAATGAGCTGTATACTCTCTCGGGATGAAATTCTAAAAAGATTAGGTAAGGATCTCCAAATAGAACCTTTTTTCGATGAAAGTCTGGGTGAACTCTCCTATGATCTATCCTTAGGCAATGAATTTCTGTCAGTACAGCATCACAAGACATCCATAATAGACCCCGAAAAACTTAATTTAAAAGAAGAGCGCGTATTCGCAAGTGAAATTTTTCTTCAACCACATAGTTTTGTCCTCGGTAGAAGTCAGGAGTATATCTATCTCCCATCAGATATTCTCGGCCTTGTTTCCGGAAAATCCAGTTTAGCTAGGTTAGGAATCCAAGTTGAGACGGCATATTTGCTTCATCCAGGTCATAAAGGGTTCGTCGTATTAGAGATAAGTAATCATAATTCTGTTCCAGTTAGATTAAAGTCTGGAATGTTAATTGCTCAGCTAATATTTTTCAAGGTCCCAAGAGTAAAACCATATCATCAACATGGTTCCTTTAAGGAGCAGAAAAGAATCGAGCTACCAAAATATATTCGATTTGTGACCTAGCTTCCTCTATTGTGTTATGGAAATCCTAAGCGAATACTTTCTCTTTTAGGCTACCATCGCTCCTTATTATTTTACATATATCACAAATCTTGAGTGCCAGTTTTTCTTCAGGATTTCTTTTATAGGCCAATTCTGCTATTTCGGTAATTATACTAAGTATTTGATTCTGCTCTCTTAGGAGCTCTATACACTTTTTACCTCTTTTATGTCGTAAATAGTAGCTGATTGATGCTTGAGTTGTACCGAGAAGCTCTGCAACTTTTACTTGTGTTAAATGGTACTTTTTAATTAAATATTCCGCAGCAATAGCACGGATTGCTGGTATTACAACCTTTGAAAAACGTTCACAGTAAGTTCTCATTTTAACTAACCCAAGTAGCAGTTATGA
>JAGGXM010000022.1 GCA_021163045.1 Thermoproteota archaeon
GCAATATGGAATTATGGCAATCCCTTTCAAGGAGTTGCTTTCAAATCCGATTCCAAAACCAACAGAAGTTGAAGTCTTTCTAGCACAATTAGAGGTCCTTGCTAAAGCTCTTAGAGAAAGAGAAGAACGCATAAAAACAATAGAAGGAGATTTCGAGGTAATTGATGTTAAAAAAGATTACAGGTTAAAAGGATTAAACCGTAAGGTTGATCTTATTATACATCTAAAGAAATCGGGGCTCATAAGAAGTAAAACCACATGGGTTATAGCATCATACATTGGTGAGGTAAATCTAACAACTATGACTCTCTTTGTCGAGGAAATTGGTAAAGTTACCGCTTCGCAGGATATCTTGGCTTACCTAGGATTTATAGTTAAGTCGGCAACAAAGGAAGATGTAAAGGAATTCAACAAGGTCAAAGGGAATATTCCTGTATGTTTAATAGTCGCGGATAGAGGTAAGATCTATGGAAATCAGGAAGCTAAGCCGTTTTTTGACTTACAATCTTATATAAAAGCTTAAATTTTTTTCAATTTAATTTATTGAATTATCTGAATTTACGAAAACATGATGCGAACGTAATAGAATGGGCATATTTTGGTCCTTAACTTTTTATTTGCATCTTGGAAGAAAGAACATGCTAACTAATCGCTGAAAAAATTGTAACGTTTAAATAAAATATCTTTTTCTCTATCTTAATTCATATATAAATACTCAACCACTCATATACTTACTTTAAAAACCAATTTCCGCAGGTGATTTTGTATGGTACTCGTTAAACAAGCTGACGAAATCAAAAGGCTCCTGAAAGCTTTACCCATAAAACAACGCAGGATATTTTCGATAGTCGCGCATATCGACCACGGGAAGAGCACAACGTGCGATTATCTCTTAGCTCGTGTGGGAATGTTGTCGCACGACCTTGCTGGAGAGAAGCGGATAACGGACAGCGACCCGGAGGAGCAGCAGAGGATAATTACGATATTCACGACTGTAGTGAATTTGTTGTACAATTATGATGGGAAGGATTATTTGATTCAGTTAAACGACACGCCTGGGCATATAAGTTTCACGGGAGAAGTTTCGAGAGCGATAAGGGCGTCGGATGGAATTATTTTGTTAATAGATGCGGTAGAGAAGATAATGACGCAGACGGAGACGAACTTATATTTAGCGTTGAAGGAGAGGTGCAAGCCTGTAGTATACATAAACAAGGTAGATAGGTTAATAGCGGAATTAGGGTTAACGCCGAAGGAAGTAGTTACGCAGATAGATAGCACGATAGCGGGAGTAAATGAGTTAATAGAGAAGTATGCGCCGGAGGAATTCAAGAAGGAATGGAAGGTAAGTTTCACGGATGGGAGTGTAGCGATAGGAAGTGCGAAGGATGGATGGGGATTAACGTTTGACACATTGAGGAAGAAGTTCAAGGATCCGAAGGCTGGGTTATTGAAGGTATTTGAGAAGTACAAGGAAGGGGATATAAGATGGTTACGAGAGAATTTACCGTTGGATGAAGCGTTATTGGAGATGATAATAAAGCACTTACCGGATCCGGAGACAGCGCAGAAGTACAAGATTCCGGTGATATGGCAGGGGGATAAGGATTTAGATGCGTATAAAGCGATGTTAAAAGTAGATCCGGATGGACCGCTTATAGGTATGATAACAAAGATATTTGTGCATCACAAGACGTTTAGGACCACGCTAATAGGCAGGATATGGAGCGGAACATTAAGGAAGGGCCAGCAGTTGTATTTATTGAGTGCGGGAACAGTAGCGACTCCACAGAGGATAGGAGTAATGGAGATTACGGACATATTGGATGTAGATGAGATTCCAGCAGGGAATATGTTTGCGATGACGGGATTCATGGTACCAGCGGGAGAAGCGTTTGTAGAGAAGGGATATGCAGATCAGATAATGGAGTTAATAGAGGATGGCAGATTTGGGTTTGAGCCAATACCATATGCGAGCGATCCGGTAGTGAGCAGAACGATAAAGCCGAAGAGTCCGCAGGACATAGATAAATTAGGAGAAGCAGCGAGGTTATGGACGATGGCGGATCCAACGGCGTCGTTTTTCTTAGACAAGGAGTCAGGGACGTATGTATTGCAGGGGATAGATCCATTGCAGATAGAGATATTAGTGAAGAGGATAGCGAAGAAGGTACCGATAGAGGTCGGGGAGCCAATAATTGTATACAGAGAGAGAGTAAAGAAGAGAGGAGAAGAGATTTGGACGAAGAGCCCGAACGGATTAAACAGGATAAAGTTGTACATAGAGCCATTAGAGGAGGAAGTAGCGCAAGCGATAAGGGAAGGGAAGATAAAGTTAGCGATGGATGCGAAGAAGAGAGCGATGATATTAAGGAAGGAATTTGGATGGCCTACAGATTTATCTAGGAGGATAATAGACATAACTGGGACGAATATGTTGATAGACAACACGACGGGAGTACAGAGATTTGAGAGGATCAGGGATTATGTAATAGCGACGTTCAAGGATTTCGTAAATGGATGTGTATTAGCGAAGGAGCCAGCGCAGAACTTGAAGGTAGTGATAACGGACGCATTTGTGCACGTAGACCCAGCGCATACGCAGATGCCGCAGATATTCCCGATGGTCTTCTCAGGGCTTGCGATATCGTTCTTAACAGGAGAACCAACGTTATATGAGCCGATATTAAGGATAGATGTGAAGGTACCGCATACGTATATGGGTTCGATAATTACGGAGCTTCAGAAGAAGAGAGGTAAAGTTATGGATACAATAGTAACGGAAGATACCACACATATAGTAGCGAAGATTCCAGCAGCGGAGACCACAGATTTAGCTGAGATTTTAAGGAGCATATCATCAGGTAGAGCGTTCTTTGGGTATCAGTTCTATTCATGGGAGGAAGTACCGAGTTCGATAAGGCTGGATGTAATAAAGTCGATAAGGAAGAGGAAGGGCTTATCGGAAGAGATACCTACGGTGCAGAACTTTGCGAGATATTTGTATGTAAGGCAATAAAATTTCTCACATTTTTTGTGATCTTACGAATAGGACTTGAGATTCTACATCTGGTAAGTTTGAATCCCTTATAGCTATTATTTTCTTTTTAGATTTTTCTTAAGAAATTTTAGGATTATCTATATCATCGTTCTACTTATTATTCATTTTTTAGAAATTTATGTCTAAAAGCTTATATTTTAAAGATAAGAAATCATCAATTATGAATAGGTTGAAAGAGTAAGGCGATTGGTGCGAATAATGGCGGTTAATAGAACGTTTTTACAGAAGCAGTCATCTAAGATACCCTTACCGCCTACGAGTATTCTCTCATGTATTTTGCTTTTAGTGATATTATTGTCAATACCAATAGTCTCAATTATTTATGGAATCCTGACTTATAAGGAACCTGAGATAACAGTTGATTACGTAATTTATGATCCTCCTTGTAATGGTAGTGTGATTTTCAGGATGACGATAGACAAGAGAGAATATTCCCCAAATGAGAAAATAGAGATTGAATTTTATATCATTAACAAGGGCAATACGCGTATCGTGGTAAAGACTCCGAATTTAAGCTTTGATTTCCGAATCAAATTTAGACGTAGTGATAATTTTACTGTTGAATTTCGAATCCCAGAAATTTTTATTCCAGCGGTAGGAGAGCATGAGATTCCCGCTAATACGAAGATTTTAGTAGATAAATTTAATTTGATAGCAGGAGAAGATATTCCACCGGGGAATTATACTGTAGATGCAACTACCATGTTATATATTCCCCGTGTACTCATTACATTAAGCGCAGAAATCGAGATAAATAGCTAGTCTTTGTTAGAAGTGGAGCTCTCAATACGATTTTAAGTTGTAGTTAAGAGTTTTAATAAACGGAATTTATAACATTGCTATTCCTAAAGGAATTTTTTAGGATCGTGAATTGCAGTAAGCTAACTTTATATTTTTTGTTTAGTAAAAATTTTTAATAGAACTTTCTATCGGTGTTCGATTTTGTCGCATGTTATACTGAGGAAGAAGAAGCCGAAGAGGAGAATCTGGAAGGACCTTCCATGGATAACGATGGTAGTGATAATTCTATTATCTTCGATAGTGGGTGTGATTTATTTTCACTCGATAAATCTTGAAAAAGCGCCAGATTATTCCGATAAATATGATCCCTACTGGTTCTCAAGGAATGATAGATCCCAAAGACCACCAGATCTCTCGGATCTGATAAAACCACCACCGAGGCCGCCGCCATTACCCCCAGTAATACCACCGAATATACCAGAAATAGAGGATCCAGAGAAAATTTTTAATCCTGACATGCCAGAGAGGATAGATTTTGTTATTGATGGAATGGTTCCGCCTCTAGCGTGGAAAATAAAGTCGTATGATGTATATATGGAAAGTTCGGGCTGGGGTACAAGCAGTGAAAATCTAGTTACATATGCGGAAGCCACGGGCGGTGATTTTTCATTTAGAGTAAGGAAGGTTAACACATTAGTACAAGGAGAGATGAAGGTAAATTACATATGGTTATGGACTCCTGAGAATCAAATTTTAGCATCGGATTTCAATGTTGCTAGATCAAATGTATCACAGGTTATATTAAGTGAATATCAGACTGACATAAATCAAGATTTAGTAGGAGTTATTACGACGACAGAGCTGGGGGACATAGATATAGAGTATTATGTATACGGGACTTCGGTAGATTCCTCTGAAGTTGAGTTACGGTCATCATCTGTTGGAGTGGTACAGAATCTCATAGTTACGGATGAATATTTGCAACATTTTGTAGCATTACCCGACGGCTATTTTGATAGAAATCCGAACGCAAGAGATGCAAGAGATTATCTTTATTTAGGGCCTAGTGCAACGATCTATGATCAGGTTCTAGAAATAGGGCGATACCTTATCATGAATTTTGAATTATCTACAACAAGTGCGCCGTCAGGAGAAGATCCTGTTAATTGGTTTATCGGCAGTAAAAGAGGTATGCCAATATATTATGCATATACAATGGCGGTTCTTCTAAGAGGGATGGGCATTCCGACAAGAATTTGCATTGGTTATATTTTTGGAGAATATGACTCAGCAGAAGATGTAACATATCTGCGTGCGAGAAATCTCTACATGTGGGTTGAGGTTTATGATCCAGGAAATAATGGATGGGTTCCCTTCGATTGCATACCAACTCCAAAACCAGCAGATCCTATAAATTTAATACAAACAGGTATAGCGATTCAGGTATTTGTGGGAGCTCCCAGATTTATTAATGGTTATCCTGCGGTATATTTGGATGAAGAGTTTACGATTGGCATGTATTTTATAGGACCAGGAGCAGCAGATCTTTCAGGTAGTGTAGATTTTTGGGAGATTAATGAAAGTGAATTGCTTGGGAGTTCGCCTATCATAGCTATAAATGAAACATTTGCAATGGCTGGGATAACGACGACATACGAAAACTTCTATACGTATCTCGGAAGAGATCCATTATATGGCATTCATCAAATAGAAATTCTTTATCAGGACCTTAGAATACCCATATTCATAGTTCTATTGGCAAGTGCATCTATAGGTTGAAATTTTATATCTTTTAAACCTCTAAATCTAAAATTTCTTGTATATTCTTTGCTGTGTTCTGGATTTTTTCTTCGATTTCCTCGACCGGAGCTTCTTGCAATACTATGAGAATATCTTCTTCGCTGCGAAAGATGTAGAAGTAGAAATTTTTGGTTCTAATTCTGGTGCTTAATAACTTTGATTGTGTTGCACCGAGTTCTTGGAGGATGGTATCTGCTCTGATGAGGGTATTAATAATTAAATTTATCGATTTATCATCGATTTTAATCGAGTTTTCTAAAATAGTACCATCTGATTTAAAGAGAGCATACCCAACGATGCCGGGAATTTTTTTAATACTTTCTATGATACGATTAGCCAAAGAGACTATGCCTCCTATCCAGCGAGTCTAATACGAAGAGCTATTATTTTATCAAGTAGTTGGAGTAGCTCATTTATGTTTATCTTTTCGAAATTTCTTTCTATTTGCAATGTTAATTTATCTATTATAACTAAGATGAGTTCATCTAATGCGGATAGAATAGCATCTTTCTGGATCCAAGAAGCCTCTTTTTTCTTCTTACCTGGAGTTTTCACGATCTTTTTTTCTTCCTCTGCACTGGTTATCTGTCTCTCCTTTTTAGACCAATACTTATCAAAATCTATCACTTGAAGCCTACTTAAGTCGATCTTAGCTCTCTGTAATTCCTCTGGTGTTGCAATATAAACTCTACATTTTGGGCAATATTTAAGGCCCGTCTCCTTGATTAAAAAAAGAGGCGTTCCGCATTTTGGGCAATACTCATCAAGCATTCTTTCTCCATGAAGTAGTAGCTCCTTCATATGTTTGATCAGATCGTTTTCGACGTCTTTTTCCTCACTCATACTTCGTAGCCTCTACACGAATGATACTTTTAAACTTTACAATATTTTTGACTTTAATTTAGTTTAATAAATTATATCAGGTAGCTGAATATGATATACCAAGAAGAGGTAAATATAAGCACTACTGGTGAAAATGATATCATCAATTTGACCGAACTTGTTGAAAACATTGTTAAAAAAAGTAGAATCAGAATTGGGATGGTGAATATTTTTATTCCAGGCTCAACAGGTGCAATCACTACAATGGAATATGAGCCGGGATTGAAAAAGGACTTAGCAGAAGCATTAGCAAGAATAGCACCACGAGAGATTCCGTATGAACATCATAAACGCTGGGGGGATGACAATGGGAGAAGCCATGTTAAAGCATCGATTATTGGTCCCTCTCTGACCGTTCCTATTAAAAATAATAAACTTTATTTAGGAACTTGGCAACAAATTGTATTCTTAGAACTTGACACTCGACCCAGAAATAGACGATTAATTATAACAATATTTGGGGAAGAATAACCCTAAGCTTTAAATTTATGGCTTGATAAAAAATTCAATCCAACAAAGTTTAAGAGATGATAACTATGACCAACAAACAAGAGTCTCCAATTCAGGCGATAGGTCGACGAAAATTAAAAATAGCGGAATGGAGATCACATATTTACAATACAAGAGGCAAGCGTGTGAGAAGATGTATTCGTTGTGGGACAACACACGGTGTAATTAGGAAATATGGTTTATATGTTTGTAGACGTTGTATTCGTGAGGTTTATGATAAATTAGGATTTGTAAAATCAGGTATTCACCGGGGTTGATTGAATATGCGATTAGATCCTCTATCGGATGCGCTGTCTGCTATAAAGAATGCAGAGATGGTTGGAAAAAAAGAAATATATGTCTCACCTACGTCAAAGGTTCTTGGACACACATTAAGAATTCTCAAGGAATACGGTTATATTGAAGATTATGAGTACATAGAGAATCATCGCGGCGGAATTTATAAAATCATGTTACGCGGGCGAATTCATAATATTGGAAGAGTAAAGCCGCCAATCCCAGTCAAATGGCGAGAAATCGAACTTTTAGAGAGAAGATTTTTACCAGCATATACAATGGGTCTATTAATAATAACAACGCCAAAAGGAATACTCTCAAACGAGGAAGCTAAGAAGGAAAGAATAGGAGGACGTATCATAGCCTACGTTTATTAGAAAAATAATAAGAGGTGTTTATAATGAGCGAATTAGAGTTCCTTACCGACGAGAAAGCTATATTAGAGGCTATTAAACACAAAAATAGTATAATGTTCTATTGGGAAGAAATAGAGATCCCCGACAACGTAAATGTAGAGATTGTAGAAAGAAAGGTTAAGGTAAGTGGACCAAAAGGAACTGTTGAAAAAGATTTTTCACACGTACGATCGGTATACATCCTGAGGGAAGGAAACAAAATTTATGTGGCATGTTATGCTAGAAAGAACAGGGATAGAAAACCCTTGAGGACAATCTCCAGCAAAATTAAAAGAATGATTGATGGCGTATTAAGTTGGTATGTTTATAAGCACAAGGTAATGTTTGCACATTTTCCAATTCGAGTTCGAGTTGAAGGTAGAAATATAGTAATTGAGAATTTCTATGGTAGAAAAGGTAAGATGAAAGTTCCTATATACGGAGATCAAACAGTTGTAGAGATAACGCTTCAGCCGGGATCTGATGTACCAGATGAAGTTATAATAAAAGGACCCGACTTAGAGGCCGTTAGTCAAACAAGTGGCATCCTTCAAGAATCTTGTAAGTTACGGGGTAAGCTCAAGAAAGATCCGCGTAGATTTCAAGATGGTATATGGAGGTACGAAATATTAAGAGAATAAGACCCGCGGAGTAGGAGATGAAAGACCCTGGGGTATCTGAACTTATGATGATGTAAATGAAAGATTTAATCCTCCGTAGGGGGCATTTTTATGATAACTATTAGAAAAATTAATAAGAGCGAATTAAGAAGACTGCTAAGAATTAGAAAGTCAAAGAAAAAATACTTTGTTCATCCATATGTTTGGCGTCGGAAAAGAATCAGAGAAAGATGGAGGAAACCGAGAGGGATTGATAATAAAATAAGAATGCAATTTAAGGAGTACCCGCCACTAGTTAAGATAGGTTATAGGGGACCAAAGGCAGTACGATATTTGCATCCAAGTGGTAAAGAAGAGGTTTTAGTATATAACATACAGGATCTATATAATATAGACCCACAGACTCAAGTGGTTAGGATCGCTAGAACTGTGGGAATAAAGAAAAGATTGCGAATAATAAACTTTGCTAATAAATTTGGCATTAGAGTCTTAAATCTTGGAAGAGCAGAGGCTTATATCGGACTTGGTGAAGAGGAAGTAGAGGAGACGGAAGAAACCGAATTAGAAGAAGAGGCTGTTGAAGAAACTTTTGATGAAACTATGGAGGAGTTGTAAATGACCAAAAGCCTAGAGCCACAAAGAAGAATTGCTGCAGAGGTATTGAAAGTAGGAAAAAATAGAGTATGGATGGATCCGGAGGCTCTTGGAGAGATCGAGAAAGCCGTCACAAAAGAAGATATAAGAAAACTAATAAAAGAAAGAAAAATCTGGAAATATCCAGAAAAGGGTGTTAGCAGACATCGAGCACGATATAGAGAAGAACAGAGAAGAAAAGGACGCAGACGGGGTAGAGGAAAGAAAAAAGGAACTAGATGGGCACGCGGTGGGGGATCTATGATCTGGGTTACTCAGATTCGTGCTTTAAGGAAGACTCTTAAAATATTAAAGGAGAACGAATACATTTCGAGAAGGACCTATAATAAATTACGGCGACTGGCTAAAGCTGGATTCTTCAGAAACAAGGCACACATAATCACGTATATTCGAGAACATAGGTTGAATCTTAAACCGATAGAGGATTTAAAGAGTATTATAAAGAAAGGATCAGCTTCATAAAGGTGTTTAATTATGCCTAGAAAAAGATTTGGACCAAGGTATCGTGTCTCGTTCAGGCGTAGGCGAGAGGGAAGGACAGACTACTATGCCCGATATAGGCTTGTAATATCTGGTAAAATTCGAGCAGTAGTTAGAAAAAGTCGTAGAAATGTAATTATTCATTTTACCAGGGCAGAATTGCAAGGAGATAAGACATTAGTTTTTACGAGATCCTCCGAATTAAAGAAATATGGCTGGACGTTCTCATGTAGGAATACACCTGCTGCCTATTTGACAGGATATCTGGCGGGTTTAAGAGCATTAAAAGCCGGAATAAAAGAAGCAATATTGGATATCGGACCACAGAGAGCATCTAGGGGGAGTATACTTTTTGCATCTTTAAAGGGACTAGTTGATGCTGGGGTAGAAATTCCATATAATGAAGAGATATTGCCAAGTAACCGACGAATACTTGGATATCACATTGCTGAATTCTATGAGAAAGTTCTACAAGATCGAGAAAAATATGAAAATCAATTTACAGAATATATTAACAAAGGATTTGACGCAACAAAAATAACCGAAATCTTTAACAATATCCTACAAAAAATAGCGGAGGAATTTAAAGTAGAACCGCCAAAAATTGAGCTAGAAGAGAATTTTGAGGAAGATGAATAAAGATAGAAGGGAGAATTATGGTGAAATTTAGAGAAATCCCGGATCCAGTAAGACCCCGTGAGGCCTTAGAACTTGAATGGACACCTTTAACAAAAGTTGGGAAGAAAGTTAAGGATGGTAAAATAAGGACAATCGATGAACTTTTTGCTGTAACAAAACGTATACCCGAATGGCAAATAGTTGATTGGTTAGTTCCTGAGATAAGAGCGGAGGTATTAAACATAACTGTTGTACAGAGACAAACGGACTCTGGTCGTAAAATGGCATTTAGAGCGCTTGTTGCTATAGGTAACCAAGACGGTTATATCGGTGTCGGTATCGGTAGGCATGCTGAGCAACGTCAGGCAATTCTAAAGGCGCTTCAAAGAGCCAAACTAAATATCGCTCCTGTCTTGCGTGGATGCGGCAGTTGGGAATGCCGATGTGGACAACCACATAGTGTGCCTTTTAGGACCGAAGGCAAGCTGGGGAGCGTGAGAGTAATTTTCTATCCTGGCCCAAGAGGATTAGGATTGGTTGCTGGAGAGGTCGCTAAACGACTCTTAAATCTTGCTGGAATAAGAGATGTTTGGAGTAAAACATTTGGTGAAACTAGTACGCACATTAACTTCGCTCAAGCAGTATATTATGCTCTGACAAACACATATTATCTACTTTAGGTGATTTGATATGGTAAAAATCAGAATAAAACCTGAGGAATATTTACGATTCAAAAAAGAGCGAAAAAAAATAGCTAAAATCCCAACCGAAGGACAGTTTGTTGCAGTTATAAGGGTTAGAGGAACAGTAAACATTCGAAGAGATCTTGCATTAACCCTTAAAATGCTACGCTTGAATAGACCGAATCATGCAGTGGTTGTGAGTCTAACGAAAGAAATTAAGGGAATGCTATTAAAGGTAAATAACTTAATTGCTTGGGGTGAAATAGATTTAGAGACATTCATTAAGCTTTTAAAGGAACGTGGGAGGGTTATTGGCAATAAACGATTGACAGATGAAGAAGTTGTGAAAAGAACGGAGGGCAAATTTAAAACAATAGAAGATCTTGCAAAAGCTATTTGGAGTAGGAAGATACATCTTAGGGACGTAGCTTGGCTCAAACCTGTCTTTCGATTGAGACCTCCAAAGGGCGGATATAGAGGAACTGTAAAGAAAAGTTTCTTTGTAGGAGGAAGTGTTGGTTATTGGGGCGATAGAATAAAAATTCTATTAAATCATATGTTATAACTAATTTTTTATCTTAGAACATATCCATCCATGATGATGCTTTTCATAAGGATATTGCATTTTAATCTGTCTTTTACTTTCTAAAGCTCATTTGTTTCTCTAGAATTAAATTAACTTTATCGTGAAAGTAGCGACCAATTGTTAGGCGAAAATTTGTATCAATGGTTTCAAAAAATATAAAAAAGTATAAAAGGGAAGGATACTCTGTAATATCATTAATATGGGTGTATACAAATGTCCAGAAGAGATAAAAAAGAAGAAGATGAACTTATAAGTTCAAAAATAGTTTTACCAGAAGCGGGAGATCTATTTGGATTAGTGCTAAGGCGGTTGGGTGGCTTATGGTTAGAGGTTTTATGTTCTGATGAAAAAACAAGAAAGGTTCGAATTCCAGGCAAGATGCGAAGAGTAAGAATATATGAAGGAGATATCATAATACTTAAACCGTGGTATGGTATGCAAGAAGATGAACGTGGAGATGTTGTCTGGAAATATAGAAAATCAGAGATTAGATGGCTGCTTAAATCAAAATATGCTGAAGAGCTCAAGAAGATAATCCCAGAGGATATTCTTGAGGAATACATTTAAGCTTGGTGATTTTTTGAGCGAATATGATGAACTGAGAGAGCCAACAAAAAGGGATAAAATAATCAGAGATGAAGATTATAAAAAAGCTTGGTTAGGTGTTCTTGATACAAAGACCATAGAGGCATTAGAAACTCTCAAGAGGAGAAAAATTATTGGAGAACTTGGTTGGATAATTTCTACAGGAAAAGAAGCAGATGTCTTCTATGCCAGAGCACCAAATGGTGACGAATTGGCTGTAAAGATATATCGAATTCATACATCTGGTTTTCGGAATATTGATATCTATGTTATGGGAGACCGTAGATTTTCTCGAGCAAGAAGCCCGCTCAAAGCAAAATGGTCTTGGGCAAGAAGAGAATTTAAAAATTTGAAGCGGGCCAAGAGAGTAGGCGTTAATGTTCCAACACCGATTTCAGTTTATAGGAATATCGTAGTTATGGAATTCATAGGCGAGAACGGAATTCCTGCGAGGCTTTTAAAGGATATAGATGACCTAATAAATCCTCAAAAAACTTTTGAGATATTAATGAACGATATAAAGAAACTTTATCGTAATGCGAAAATTGTTCATGCTGATTTAAGTCCTTTCAATATCTTGTATCATAGGGGAATACCATATATAATCGATATGGCTCAAGGCGTCGATATCTCTCATGTATATGCTTTGAAGTTTTTATATAGAGATATAAGGAACCTACGGGCGTTCTTCTTAGCATATATAGATGATATACCAAATGAAGAACAACTTTTCTATGAGATAACAGGTTTAGAACCAAATGATTTAATAAAAAATATTTAAATTAGATCTCTTTCAAATCTGGCAGTAAATTCTAGTATTTTAATTAAATAGTTCTCTAGCTTATCAAGCGGTATTGTTATACTAATTCTCGACGAGCGGCCGCGCTGTCCACGACCAGTCACTTCAATGTCTATAGCGCCTTTAAGTTCGCTCTTTATTTCTCGTAGATATCTTAAAATTTGAGTTGTTTTTCTGGGTGTTTCATTGTACTCATCACAAAGTATTTCATAAAATTCTTCCATCTCGGTTCTTGTTACAAAGCTTTTTTTAGTAGCTTTAAGGGCCCTTACTATAGCTAATATGATTAATAGCTTATGTTTACCTAATGAAGAAAGGGTTTCAGGATCAATTTGTGGTGTCATTGGGTGCTGACTTAAGACAGTTCTTACGTGCTCTGGTCCAAGAAAGCCATCGCCTTTTTTATCAGCCAATTTTCCGGCTTCTACGAGGATATCAATAGCAATACGAGCGTTTCCATTCTCCAGCTCAGCGACCTGATTAGCGATCAGTTCAAGAGAATCTTCTTCCACAGTTCCTGGTAGAAATGCTAGATCTGCACGATACTTAAGAATTTCAAATAAATCTGATGCATTGTACGGCTTAAGTCTCAATTCTCTTCTAATAAAAGAAGCTCTTGCGGCGCGATCTAACCATTTATAAAGTTCACTTTCACGGCTAATAGCAATTACCGCTAAAGAAACATTTTTAGATGGGCTTCCGAAACGTCTCTCGACCAGCCGGGAAAGCCCGTAAATTAAATCTCTTGCTTTTCTACTTTCAGATTCCCAGAAGAGAGCATCGAATTCGTCGAGAATGATTAAGACTTTTTCGCCCTTTTCTTCGAGAATTTCTAATAGAATATTTAATATATCATCCCGGGATAGCCCTCGCGGGGGAATTGAAGGTTCTATTTGACTAACAAGCTCAACAAGAACTTTGTAAACTCTTCTACTGAATCTACAATTCACATACGCAAGCTTAAATTGATTAATCTGTTCCTGAAGATCTTTGCCGACACGGCGGGATAATACAGTTTTTCCAATCCCAACAGAACCTATTAGAGACCATGAGGTATATGCTTCCTCAGACGTGAAAAAATCTAGCAAATTCTCCGTTAATTCGGATCTTTCAGCTTCTCTCGTTGGAAGTTTTGGTGGTATGAATGTGTGACTAAGCGTCTTTGGTTTTATTAGTATCGTTTTACTAACCATTTTTTTTCACTCCAAGATCCTTAACTTTCAATATAGTATTTAAAAAAATTAATCACTCAATTAAAAGAAAAAATGATTATTTATGAATATAAAGATTCATGTCATAATAATATAATTGATATGTTATAGGTGCACACTATTGTCTGAAAAACGAAGAGAGGATATATTTAGGGATCTATTAGAACTCTTCAATATATGGAAAAGAGAACGAGAAACTAAAGAGCTTTCGAAATTGAACTTAGAAGCATTATCAAAACTAGAGAAAAAAAGAGCACGCCTTTTGATAGAGCTACAAAAGAAAGAAAATACTTTAGAAGGTCGAATTCTAAAAAGTCTGTATGAGAAGTTCTCATTTATGCTAGAAGATCTCTGGAAATTGCGTGCAATAAAAATATTTAGAAAAATTATGATTGGAGAAGATCTAGAGAATGTAGTAAAAAAAGAAAGAAAATTCATTAAAGTCTTAAAAGAACTTATAGATGAATTAATTTCTGAAGAAAAAATCGGGAGTTTAAATTTTCCGGAATGCTTATTAATAGATGCTACAGAGATTAATATACCCCAAGATACGACAGAGAGAGTTTTAGTCGTCTTTAAAAAGGAGGTACCTGCATTCGTTGATTTTGACGGCAGAGTCTATCGTGGTATAAGTAAAGGAATTATTGCATCGCTTCATGAGGTGAATTCTAAACTTTTTAGACGGGAGCTTATAGAATTCCTTGAACCAGAAATATAGATTATATTGTAAAAATCAAATCCCAAATTCAAGTGAAAATCTGGAAAGTGTCGCTACGAGATATCGATTCTTTTTTCATTTCTTTCTCGACTTTTTCACGGATTTCTTTCAATAGCATCTCCGTTCTTTTTATATCTCTCTCTATTTCCTTAACGTTTATATTCAGGTTTAGCATAGAAATAATCACTTTTGCTAGCTTTAAAGCCCCATTTTTATCTAGTATTCCCTTCCTTGTTGGTGCAAACAAAGCGATAGCGGGTATTTTTTTATGCTCAGCATAAGTAATTAGCAGGGCTAAGCCGCCGGAGACGAGGATACCCTTCGGTGCAGGAGGGATTTCTAGTTTACTTAATATAGAGTCATATCCTCTAAAATAACTATTCGTGATATAAACCGCTGGGGGAACGTTATCTTTAAAAATATCTCTATCTATTCCTCCTAGTAGTATAAAACCTTTTAGATTGTTTTTTATAGCAAAATCCGAAAGTTTTTGGGCGATAATTGGTTGTTCCTCGACCAATGGCTGTAATCTAATGAGAAAGAACAGAGAATTTTCCACATGAAATAGTTCATAAGGAAAACCAAAGCTGCCATTATCTAGAACTTCTATGAAAGGCGGAATCTTAGGTCCAAGCAAATAACCTATCTTTTTTCCCAAATTCTGCTTTAACGCCATATCAACAATGAATCTGGTTGTAAGATATCCAATACCACCGAGCCCATGAAAGCCAGTAATTAAAAATTCATCGTTTAAATTTATTTCCTCAAGTATGAAGATATCCTCTTGAAAATCAGGATATTCATGAGTATCAGTCATTTGGTTTCACCTCTTGTACTACTTAGCACTATTCTTTTTATCGCTTAATGTCCAAAATTTATAAATAAAAATCGTAAGGTGCAATACCTACATCAAATCTATATCCTCAAGAGCCTTAAGTAGTTCATCTTTACGTTTTTTAAGTTCATCCTCAGGCACTTCCTCGATTCCAAGTGCTCGTTGGGTTGCTGGGCCGGCTGGCTTCGTTGTTGGAGTTTCCTTCTTTTTGCTGGTTTCGATTGGTGGTACTGGTGGTGGTGTTGGAATTTTCTGCGGGGGCATGGGAGACTCAAGTCCCTCAAAGATATCTCCAAGACCTAATTGTTTTGCTTTACTAATAAGTTCTGCATCTACGCCGGTGGATTTCGATTCTACCTGCCCAATAGTTTCCTTCTGCTCAGGAATAACGGGAGATATAGGTGCAGTTGTAACTTGTGAGGACCCCGGAATTACTGGAACTTTAGTACCAAATTTTTTTTCTAAGTCATTTACCCTTTTTTCTATGGAGGTAAGTCTGTTATTTATAGTAGAAAGTTGAGATTCGAGATCTTTAATTCGCCCTGCTAGCTTTATTACGACATCCTTTAGCTTCTTTAGGAACTCAGTGATGGGCACCTTCTTTGGGTTCTTTTTCATAATAATCACCTAAGCATTGGTCTATGGCTATCGTGATTATACTGCTTGACTATAATTAGGTTATTAATCATATTTATTGTTTTGTAGGCTAAAATTACTGACTTCAGCCAATCATCAAGTGTTCTCAATGTGGATAATAGTGTCAAACGGGAATTCTCTTTAAAATTAAAAGATCCACTAAGTTTAATTGCATTGTCATCGACATATTGTTTAAGCATAACACCTTGAGGTACTAAAACATTTTCAGGCTCTACGGATTTGGATATACTACGTACTTGTTTCTCATTTAGTATATTAAACTGGAGATTTATTTCTACAGCTAGGGATATTATCATAAATATGCACCTTTAGTGCTCTATTAACCTCGTTAAATTTTCTAGAAATGTTTCCAAAGATTCTTTGGGAATGTATGCACCGGCAGCGTTTATATGGCCCCCAGCACTGGCGTTTTGTATATTTTCAACGGCTTTCACCAGCAGATCTCTTAAATTTATGTTCGAATTGTTGCATTTTCTCGCTGAAATCTTAAGCATATCATAGTTTGCTTTAGAGATTATTATTAATATGGACTCCTCTCTTTTTATTATTCTCGAAATAATAGATGCGATTGTGCTGGAGAGTCCTTCAGAGATAAACTTCTGACCATTAATTACACAAAGATTCCCTTTGATTGATATCTCCTTTAACGCTTTGGAAATTATCCGTGAAATCTCATTTTTATAATCATTAACTATCTTAACGATTTGCCGAGTTAATTCCTCACTACGTGTCAGAGCAAAACGTATACCCATCTCAGGAAAACCAGATTTACCACAAGCATTTAAAATTGTTGCAAATTCTCTAGCATCATTTGTGATTTTTATATTATCTTCTTTGAAGTAATATACAAATCCAACCAAACTGTCTCGTAATACATCGATATTCGATATATCAGAATAGTTGAAGATGGCTCTTTCGAGCAATTTTTCGACTAGCAAATTTTTTTCTTCAGAATTTAAGTCTCTGAAGTAAAAAGTATCTGGATCCCTGTTTTCATCTAAAATACCAATATCCAAGAGAAATTTCTTAGCTCCATCATCACTACCGGTTATTCCTGGTAAAATTAAGGTATAAAATTCAGAGAGAGTTCTATATAATGGCTTTTGTTCTTTACCAAAGAAAAGTAAATCAATTTTTGCATCAATAATATTATCATGAATCGCTTGGTTTAAAATAAGTTTATTAATTCCAAGTAAATCCCTCTGAACTCCTATATCTTGGCTGTCCCCAAGGGCTCCTGTAATTGCGAGTCTAGATAGCTTTATAATCTCAGGAAACCGCTGCTTATAAGAAATCGCTAAAAGATATGCTAAACCGGACGAACTAATGTATTTTCCGCCATCGATATTATATAACCAAGGGTTTATGTGATATACTTTTATCGACGGTTCTGTTTTAAGCGCTCCTGGAATATGATGATCGAGTATTATAAGTTCCCTTAAATGATTCAAGCTATCTAATATCTGACCAATATATCCGCTTCCTAGGTCTAAAAAAATAGCTTCTTCAGGAGCATAAGTTTTTTCTATGTACTCTATGGTTTTAGAATGAATTTGGTTTATTGGTACTAATACGAAAGGTTTCTGAAGTTTAAACAATGTGTATGCTAATATTGCCCCAGAAGAGAGCCCATCAGCATCTATATGTGTGAAAACAAAAATTACATCTCTATTTCCCATATTAAGTAATTTTTTTGCCGCTTTTTTTATAGATAAAAAGAGTTCATCAGTACCTTCTGGATATACTTCCTCACCAGACAAGAGAGCCCCTCATGTAAATTCCATATAGATCATTTTAGTACAATATATTTTTAATATTCCTTTTATAGGAGCATAATATAAAATTACGGATTACTTTCGAATAATATTATCAGAAACCCAGACAAAAATTTTAAGATGCCTTCGAAATAAGAACATAATAGTGGCGGTGCCGGGGTTGCCGAGGGGTATGGCAGCGGACTGCAGATCTGCTTTAGCTGAAATCCGTGGACGCGGGTTCAAGTCCCGCCCCCGGCTCCAAGTTAATTCTAAGGTTTCTATGAGTGGATCCAATGGCTGACCTCGAAAATAATGATAAGATTCTAAAGCTTCTTGAAAATATAACGAACGAAACAAATAAGATTCTTCTAGCACTCTATATCAGGGGCCAAGGGAATACGATAAAATTTGTCTCGCCCAAATATCATTCAGTTAAAGAAATTAAAATAGATTTATTTATAGCTACGGTAACTACACTTATGACCGGGCTTTTAACCGCCAGTGAAGATTTAGACTTAGGATGCCCAGAGTATTTTTTTGCGGAATTTAAAAAAAGTAGAATGATCGCGAAGACGTACGATAATAAGGGTGTGTTATTAATTCTAGCAAGAAGAGACCTTGAAATAGGATATCTAAGATTTATCATTCGAAAATACTCCGAGGCGTTTCTGGATTTATAATTAGAAACTATGGCTTATGGAATCCCTAATTGAATACTTAAGGCAAGTTTCCTAGACGTCCAGCTAACGAGATCGGATATTAAAATCTTAATTAAGGTTTTTGATGGCAATTAAACAGATTTTATTAGCAAGGCAAGATCATTAAAAAGAAGATTTATCAAAGAAAACTATTAAAAAGTCTCTATTAAATGAAAAAAAACTTAAATACCCTTAAAACCATTTTCCTACACAAAATAATATAAAATTCTAACATGGTGATTGTAATGGCTATGCCAGAAGGTGTACCTGTGCTAGTATTGAAAGAAGGAACTGAGAGAACTAAGGGAAAAGACGCGTTACATAATAATATCCTTGCTGCTAAAGTACTTTCTGAAATAATGAGAACTAGTCTCGGACCAAAAGGAATGGATAAAATGCTTGTTGATCAATTTGGTGATATAACAATTACGAATGATGGAGCCACCATACTTGATGAGATTGATATAGTACATCCCGGAGCAAAATTCATTGCTAAAATTGCTAAATCACAGGACATAGAGGTTGGTGATGGTACAACTACATCAGTAGTCTTGGCAGGAGAGTTGTTAAAAAATGCCGAAGAACTTCTACGAGAGGATATTCATCCAACAATAATAATCGATGGCTATCTGAAAGCTCAAGAAGAGGCTCTAAAAATTATAGAGTCTATTGCAACACCTGTTGATGTCAATGATGAAAAAATGATCAAAGAGATTGCTAAAACTGCTGTTGCAAGCAAAATTCTCGCGGGTGTTTCAGATAGATTTGCAGATATGGCTATTAAGGCAATAAAAGCGGTCATGATCGAGGAGGATGGGGTTTTAAAAATACCTCTGGATGAAATAAAGGTTGAGAAAAGAGAGGGTGGTTCCCTAGAGGATACTGAATTTATAGATGGAATCGTAATCGATAAAGAGGTAGTTCATCATAGAATGCCAAAGAAAATAGAAAATGCCAAGATTGCACTAATTGCGTATGCTTTGGAGCTAGAAAAACCGGAGAGCGCTGATATAAACGTGATGATGGGTTCAGATACAATAGACAAATTATTAACTTGGGAGAAAGAGAAACTCAAAGAAATGGCCGAAAAGATAATAAACAGCGGTGCTAATGTCGTATTTTGCCAGAAGGGTATGGATGATATAATTCAACACTATTTAGCTAAGAATGGAATTCTAGCAGTAAGACGTGTTAAAAAGAGTGATATGGAGAAACTAGCTAAAGCTACAGGTGCAAAGGTAATAATGAATGATGAATTCCTAACATCAGAAGTTCTTGGTGAGGCAGCACTCGTAGAGGAGAAGAAAGTAGGCGATGAAGCTCTAATATTTGTAAGAGGATGTAAAAACCCACGATCCGTAAGTATTCTCCTAAGAGGGGGTACAAAACTCACTCTAGAAGAAGCAGAAAGATCTCTAAATGATATGCTAAATGTTATCAGGAATATCTATCTAGAGCCCAAAGTTGTGCCTGCTGGCGGAGCTCCAGAGATAGAAATCGCCCTACGATTAAGAGAATACGCAAACAAAGTTGGTGGTAAGGAGAAGAAGGTAATCGAAGCTTATGCGAATGCAATAGAAAGCATTGCAACAGCAATAATAGAATCTACTGGTCTTGATGTAATCGAAAAATTAAGAGAGTTGGAGACATATCACGCACAAGGTAAAGTGGGATATGGAATCGATGCTGTCGTTGGTGAAATTCGTGATATGTCAGAAGCCGGTATCTTCGATCCACTAAGAGTTAAGAAAAATGCAATAAAGTCTGCTACAGAAGCTGCAACTATGGTTTTGAGAATTGATGATATCATTGCTGCAAAGGAGGCCTTCGAGGCAAAGAAAGAAGGCGAGGTCCCAAAGGGTCCTGAGGAAGAGTAAGGTTAGAGATACCTATTTCTTAATTTATTCTATTAACATGATTAATATTTTTTAAAAAAAGAAAAAATACGATTTTGATTACTTTACCCTATATTTTCTATAGAAAAGTTCTTCGGGTAATTCTTTTCTCGATTCTCTAGCCCTTATTTTTACGATGCCAAAGTGTATTGCACAAGAAACACAATAATACCTTATAACTCTCTTCCTTGGAATCACTGTGCCTGCCTTCTCTAATTCTTTAGCCATGGCACCAGTAACTGTAGGTACCCATACAACTTTTTTAATAGCTTTATCTGCAGGGATTAATCTCCCACAGTTCGAGCAATGAACCGTTTCACTTCTTCCTTTTTTACCTCGTCCTTTAGATCTACCACGATTTTTCCGCTTATATGGCATCTTTGTCACCCAATAATTATTGATATATCATTAGAGGCAATCCTTATTTAATACTTCTCTTCTTTTTAGATTCTCGAAGGAATCTTCTATATGTAGAAACCTCTATCCATATCAAAGGAACTAAGAATACGCTAAGAATTAGACCTACTTGGAGAGTAACAGATTTCCATACATCCGGCCAATTTATATGAACCTCTGAAGTACTCAGATAGACTAACACGAAAGCTTCTTCAGAACTAATTTCATAAAATTCACCTTCATAATCATAATACTGGACTATTGCCCTTCCTAGGGAAACATTATATATAGCAGAATTCCTAATAGAAACATTATAAGCGAGAATTATCTTCTGGTTTGGCTTCAATTCATCCCAAGAACCTGAAGTCTGACCTTGGACTTGGAAGCCCCAAGATGGAAGTTCATGATCTCTAATGCTAATGTTGTATGCGGTACTTTCTCCAATGTTATCTACTTCAATTATAACAGTGAACCATTCATTTACCTTTACGATAGGCTTGCTTACTCTTTTTGTTATCGATAGAATCGGGAGTTCTTTCGCAGAACTTTTCTGGATATAGACTGGCGATAAAACAATTGCTACTAACGCTACCCAAAGTATGAGATACTTTTTTCTCATAATAATCCCGCGACTAATCTGCCTTGTTTTAACTCATTATTTTACTTATTTAAATTAAACCGAAATTAGTATACCAACTATATTTTAGTATATTAATAATCTTACTTTATTTTTTTAATATTAAATAAAAAAGGATAAAATTAAAGTTTAGTTGGATGA
>JAGGXM010000118.1 GCA_021163045.1 Thermoproteota archaeon
CCTTGTAGGAGCCTTCAACATAGCCAAATTAAATGGCGGTGAATCAACACTTAGAAGTCATGGGCGATTGTCTTCTCCTACCCCGCTGATTTGGGATCGCCACGAGTGGAAACCATACAGGCGAAACGATAACCCCGAGTCCGGTCCACATGGAGTGGGGTGGATAGGGGTAACGGGGCTTGGCCACCCTGAAGCGCCGCCTTTTATCGGTGCCCAAAGAATCCCCCCAATGAATTGGGGGGAGTAGGTCAATTAAGACTGAAATTTTTATTTAATGTGAATAAAGCGGTAGGACGGATGCGTGTAGAAGACGAGCTTATATTAGAAACAATAAAATTAGTTTACAGACGAGCGATAGAATATGTAGATGAGCATATAGAGGCTCTGTATAATTTTATAAGTGAGCACTATCCAAACACCTTATTTATTATAACTTCAGATCATGGAGAATCCTTCATGGAGCATGATTTTTTCTTTCATGAACCTTTTCACTTATATGATGAATTAGTACGTGTACCGCTCATAATACATCTACCAAATGGCTCTGGTGTTACCGTGAGGAATAGTGTATCATTGGTGAATATACCTAAAACACTAGCCGATATTTGTAATTTAAAAACGGCTTTTCCGGGCAGAAATTTGATTAGTACTAATGAGGAAATAGAAGTAAAACCCTCGATGGATTATCGATCGCATCTAAATAATATAACTGAAGCTCTATATGCATGCAAAGCGCCTCATATTAGGCTGGGAATTTTTAATAATAAAAAGAGAATAGAGGGCTTTTATCCCATCATAAGTTATAGAACCGCGCGATATAAATACATCATTAACCTAAAAACGGGCATCGAAGAACTATATGACCTAGAAAAAGATCCAAAAGAGAAACATAATTTGATATCCGAAGCCGATAAAAATAGCCTATTAAATTTCCTTACAGTTGCAAGACGCGTTACATCCTCGTTGATTCAGAGTCGTAAACGGATGCATACAATTTCAAAACGGCTTTCACGAATAAAACATAAGCTTAAAATGCAGTGAGTTCAAGATTTTTCTTCTTTTCATTACTCCATAGAGATCTGTACAAGGTATCCTTCCTATTTTTGAGCTTTCTTTACATTGCGGTCTCCGATTCTATCGTTTCTTTTTAGGAGAAATAGTTTTTTCAAAATGTTTTTTACAAAAATGTAGTTTATATACGAAGAAAATACGAAACTTAAAGCGGATCCGAGAGTTAATATTTTAAGCTTTTCACTACTTACGATTAGCGTTTCATTCCATTCATCAGGAATTATCATTGGGGATATGAAGTATAGAACATTATGTATTGAGAGACATGCCCCTAAGATGAGGATCCAGATGCGATTATAGTTTTTTCTAGAGAAATCTTTATCGATTAAGATTAACATAGCTGGTAAAAACCAGTAGATGTATTGCGTGTTAAGTACATTATAGCTGAGTAGTGCTGAAAAAATAACAAAGATATATAATTCCACCAATTTCTCTCTCTTTAAATCTGTTTGCCATGCCATGTACAACGCTACGAAATACAAGGGTACAAAAATTATAAGGAATATTGGTGGTAGAGTTATAGAGGTCTCTGGATTAAGGTATTTAATTAGTGTTAAAAGTATGTTTTGCCAAGAGTATCCCTGTGCATAGACTCCGCCTTTCCAGCTAGGAACTGCGCGAGAAAAGAATACATAATCCAAAGCTTCTATAGGATTAGGATAAGTTAATAGATAAACGAGAGAAAATGCTGCTCCGACAAGGAATCCTCCCAAAAATTTGACGACTACCGCGAAAGATTCTCTCTGAGGCATTTTTATTGCATTTTTTATTAAAATCAAGAACAGAATAGGAAATAGTAGGGCTGGAAAAATTTTAATTCCAAAGCCTATAGCCAAGATCAAGCCGCTTAAGAATACTTTTCGTTCTGTGAAGAGTGCAACAGCTAACAGTACACAAAGAGTAGGTAGCGGATCGAACATACCCCATACGGAGGAGATAAAGATAACATATGGATTCATAAGCCAGTATCTTGCCACAGTTTCTTCCTTAATGTTGAATTTTCTAACTAAGAGAATTCCCATTGCGATATCTGAGAGTATTAATGGCAATTTAAAGAGAAGATCCATTACAGGTAGGCTGGGTGGAATGAAGCTTCTATAGGAGTCATAGAAATTATTAGTAATCACACCATATTGCCATAGTTGTGATAGATCCTGAGGAATTGAGATAAAACCAAAATAAACGAAAATCATAACAATTAATGTCACATAATAAGCAAATAGTGGTGTGTATAGCCATTTAAAATAGAACCAAAAATCCGGTTTGTCCAGAAGCGGATAGAATACATGCTTACCTGCTAGAATAAGCATTCCTGTAATTCTGTACTCATACATATCAAATCTATGCTCGGTTAGCGGAGCTAAAGCTATTCTTATCATTAAGCTCAGTAATATGACCTTCTTAAAGGGTTTCTTGGCCAGGTGCATTAGTAAAACCCAGCATCCTATAAGCAATAGGATAATGTTAATGTAAAAAAGGATAGCATGTAGCCACATACCAGTCTTTGTGTAGATGTAGATTGTATTTGTTGTCTCGCTTCCCATCTTTAATCGAATAAAGTTTTCTCCAACTTGTGCCCAAGAATCATTTACATCAACAATGAACATTTGTTTAGTTTTCCCAGCAAGAACGATTATATCTTTAAGGATATACCACGTTGCATTATCGTGGGAATATTCTATAGTTCCAGAAATATTGTATGAAAAACTAGTGTTAAGGTAAAGATAGAGCTTGATTTTCTGGACGTAATACCCATAGATAAGAGGGTTCATATTTTTTGATGCAAGCTCTAAGGGATAATAGAAGGTATATCTATTCGCTTTTAATGTTAAATTTCCTGCGGGTTTCTTGTTGGAATTATTTACGTTATTTATGAAGGTATATTCGTTATATGTTATAGCAATAGTCGACCCTAGAAAAAGTACCAGCAAAATTAATAGAACTCCTGTTTTTTTAATGTGAATTCTCTTGATGCACAGTTTGACCGATTCTTTAAACGCCATAGGAAATTCCGTCCGTCCTTCTATGGGTACAAAAACGTAATTTATAATCGGAAGCATCTAAGTATTTAGTGCTATCTTCTTATAGAAATTCGTTTTTAAAGTTGTAGGCTAAATTTATCGCTACTATTAGGAAGGTGATAGATCGGAAATAGATACATTTTTATGGTATTCTTCCTTTAAAACAATAAGTTTACTTTTAAACAAAATATTTATGTGTGATCAAAAATGGCTAGTGAAAAAGCTGTTGGAGTTCTCTTTTTAATTGTCGCAATAGTGGCTATAGCCCTTTATTCAGTTTGGGGTCTCATAGCACCTTTATATGGCATGCAGAGTATGTTTAATTGGTCTAGCCTTTGGGGGCTTCCGGTTCCACCGTTATACTGGTTGCTCTTCTTACCGATTCTATTGGCAATAGTTGTTGGCGGCATAATATTTGCTTGGATCGGGGTAGCATTGATTCAATCACCAGCACCGTCTGAAATTGATGTCGAAGAAATCGAACGTCAGTTAGAGGAAATCGAAAGCGAAGAAGAGGCCAAAGAAAAGAAGGAAGAAGAAACAAAAGAGACTGGCGAAAAGTCTGCAGAATAGAAAGCTACATCTGCGTGATATGTTATTTTTTATTTCCAGTAGATTATGTTGTCTTCTACTTTTTGTTATATTTTACTCCTGATTATTTTTGATTACCTGTGATAGTAGCTTACAGAGCGATCTTTTTAATGATATACTAACATTACTGAGCGTGATTTTATAGTCATCTGCGATCTTTGATGCAGTCATGTTTTCCCAGAGCATTTTATAGCATATCTCCCTTTGTCTTTTAGTCATCTTTAATAAGAGAGCAAACGATAGGAGTAGCTTCTCGACATCATTTTTTTCATTTAGTTGTATGCTTCGATCTAACTGATATGCTCCATTTAATTTTTTTTCTTTAGCATAGTCTACCGCCTTTCTAGCGCTCCAGAAAGCTGGGCCATCGCATTCATCTGCATTTTCTCTGAAGATTGTAATTTCACCTGCACCAAGCCCAACTCTGAACTTGATACCATGAATTAATAATGTATGAAGCAGATATAGTATTGAAAGCCAATTATTCGATAGGACTTCTATACTGTCTCCTCCTGTTCTTGAAGCCTTGGCCAAGAGTTTTTCCTTCCAATGCTTATTAAATTTCTCTAGTATATCATCGATGAGTCTTATTAGTTCTTCTCTTTTTTTTCGCCGAATTTCTCTTGATTTGATTGCATCTATAATTGCAACTATGGGCATTTTATCTCATCCCAACAAGATAAAGAATAGGAGCCAAGAAAGAAAAACTGCGAGTGTTATGCTTAGGAATGTTCCCAAAATATACCATTCTGCACAGGGTCTTTCGCTTGTACTACTGAATCTAAATAATCCTTTCCCTGCAATTATTAAAGATAATGCTCCAAGAAGTGCAAGGTAGTTTTCACTACCAGAAAAATAAGTCAAGAGGAATGTTGAAAAGATCAAACTTCTCTCTATATATCCGATATATTGCCCAGCCCCTTTTAGCCCCTCGCAATTATGCTCAGCTACGTTTAATCTTATAGCAATTACTTTAATTATGATTGAGGGTACAGCTAGAAGTAACAGATACCAAGCGATTATTTGAAGAAATATACCAAAGTTTAACACATAAAATATTACAAACAAAGCACATGACGTAAATACGCTTATGGTTTCATGCAGGATTCTAGCTTTCATGATGTATCAACAATCATAATAAATGAATTGTTTAATATTACTCAATGTTTAATGAATTGTTTAACTTATAAATTTTGGGAATTGTCCGATTTGCAAATAAAAACAAATATTGAATATAACTCTATCATCGGCTCCTTTAAGCATTTCCCCTATGCTTTTTAAGTTAGTCTATAGCCGAATTTTTGGCATTCCTACTTTCTTAGCAATCAAGTTTAGACCATCCAAGGAGAGTATGATCACGTTATTCCTAACACTTTCAGCTATGGCGCTGGGGAGCGCTCCTCGTCCGGTTATTATCAGCATTAATTTATTTTGAGAAATTTTCTTACATTTCTCTACAAATTTTTTTATATCCTTTTCTGAAATCTTACCGCTTTTAATTTCGGCAATTATTATTCTTCCTGTTATTTCCTCCGCTATTAAATCGAGATCCCCGCCACCAGAAGATTTCTTTATCGGATTTATCGTAATTTTCTTTGCTGTTCCAAAGAAATATTTATCCCCATCCTCTAAAGTTATCTTTTTATCTATTTTCGAAAAAACCTCTCTTACAAAGGATTCCAGAGTTATACCAAGACTGTACATTAGAAGATCTTTTCTTGGAGCCCCGAATGGTGGCAGTGGTCTAGCAAGCAGCCATTGTTTAAAAAGAGGATATGTTAATTCGTTATCTCTGGTTATTATTTTTTTCTTTCGCAAATCGCTCAGGATATTTGCAAGTGTTGACGGTTTGATTTTTGAAAGTTTTGAAATATCTTTAGTACGTTTATATCCCTCTGCAATACACCTTAAAATTTTTATGAGTGTTGGCCTGCTCCATCTCATATAGTCTACTATAAAGTTGATGTATGAATAAAAGAATTCATCGAATCTACCTTGTTCCAACGCTGTTTCTACCTTTTTAATTACGAGATCTTTAGTTACTTTTTCTTTACCTATTAAGATAAAGCATATTTTTTCTATAATTGCGGGTACTCCACCCGATAACGTAGCAATATATTCTAGTATACTTTTATCATATTGAAGATCGTATTTTGAAAATATTTTTTCCGTTAATTCCATAGAATGTTCTTTGCTTAAGGGTGAGATTTTCATTTTCTTTAATAGCTCTAGGAATGCCTTATCAGCTTTACTATATTCCTCTACTAGAAAACCTGCGCTTGTAGAAAGTATCCATAGCATATTTTCTGAACTCCTTTGAAGTTCATCTCTAATCGTCCATAGTATTTTTTCTCTAGCCAACTCCGCTGACTCAGGCATAGAATAAAGTGATATATTTTCAATGAGTCCATGGAATTCATCTAAAGCAATAATTAAGTATTCAAATTCATGCGAGATTTTCCTTATGAGATCGAAAGCTTGTTTTAACATTTCTAAACTATCGTCTAGCGGAGAGTTAAAATATGGATAATAACTTCTAAGCAAATCAGAATCAAGTTCTTTTAATTCGAAGCTAATATCATACCCCTTTAGCCTTAATAGATTGGAATATACTGCTCGAAAAAACTCAGATCCATGAGAAATCGCCGCACAATCAACTCTAAATCCAATTTTATCCCTAATGAATGTATCTATTAGCCTTGTCTTTCCAACTCTTCGGATACCGTAGATCAGTACTTTTTGAGGGAAGCCCTTCCGAGCGGCATTTAACGTCTTTTCTATAGTTTTTCTCTTTATTGATGTCCTTTTGAAAATCTCTTTTCATAGCTCTTTAGGATTTTTCTGGCCTTTCCGATCAAGCTCGGTCTCACCAGGCTATCGTATTTTCCGAGAACGGCCTTCACA
>JAGGXM010000142.1 GCA_021163045.1 Thermoproteota archaeon
ATTAACCTAGCTTTTTTGATCATGCTTTTCTGTATATCTACAGCCGTAACATCCAAGCCCAATTCTTCTAGAACAAAACTAGTTAAACCGGCACCACAAGCAAGATCTAATGCCCTATTTCCAAATAATTTTCTGTGAGGTTCTAGTAGATTGTAGATTTCCTTGCTTCTTCTCTTGCCAACTCTCGTTCGAATGTCATATATGGCTTCATTTTCAAACAATGAATAAAAAATCTCATGATCTACAGGCTTCAAAAAAGACCCCTCTGGAATTCTAGACGCCATCATAATAGGATATAATATAAAACCAAGAGTGTATTTGTAAACTTTATTTTATATCTTCAGTATCATATTTCTATACCAAAATCAAGAAATAAACGATAACTGCTTATATTGTAATAAGTCTCAAATAATCCCAGATTAGAAATAGAAATATAAAAAAAAGCAAAAAAAGGAGAGAATTACCTGCGTTTTCTTCGTAATAGTATGAGTCCGACAGCCCCTGCAGCAGCTCCGATTACTATTGTAATCATTATGTAGAATTCAAATGTAGGTCCTTCTCCTCCGAAGAGGCTTGTTTCTTGAGAGTAAATGAAGTTACCTGCATAGTCTTCAGCATATACTTTGAATTTAAGTGGAGATACTCCAGAGCTTAAATCGATTGTTGCCACGTAGGTAGTACCATTATATGTCATCTCGGCCTCTAATGAGATACCCTTATATGTGTATAATACCTTAACGAGCTTTACTCCGCTTGCATCTTCTGGCTCATAAACATCTGCGGTTATCACTAATTGTGCTTGATCCTCATCATATGACCAGTGAATGTTCTGTATCTGAGGTGGATATGGATCTCCAACTGTATACATATATTCTGGGGATTCGTAGACATTTCCTACGGTATCTTCAACTATGATTTGATACTTAACTGTTGTACCATAGGGTAATCTGGGTATAATTCCTTCATAAATATCTTCTCCTACGGATGACATTGGAACTTCATAATAGTTTCCATCATATTCGTATCTAAGAATTGCTGATTCGATTCCTGATTCATCATACGCACGTATTCTAATCACACAATCCTGATCATAATATACCTCTTCCGTTGAAGTTAACATTTCGACCTCTGGAGGATTGACATCAAAACCAGTTCTAAGGTTTCTGCTTATGTATGATACTACTTCAGGATCTTGATGTACAAAATAGCCATCCCATTTGGTAAATCCTATACTAAGGAAATACATGTCTGATCTCCAGCTCCAACCAGCAGCTGTATTATTAGAACCGTAGTCTACATAGATTGATTGGAATGTTGCAATAGGTACGGTATGACTCGAAACATTTTGGATAGTTAGATTTCTGCCCCAGAGATATGTTGGACTTATTAAGATTTCTGCGAAACGATCCTTATCGGTTCCTATTCTAAATGTCGATGCTTCAACGATGTCCTCTCTTGTGATATCTCTGTCTCCAGCATATACGCTCCAAGATGTATCTGTTTCTAGGAATATATAATAGTTCAAAGATAGGCTCCTATTCTCTAGAACGCTTCTTCCACCTGCGATATCCGGCTCCCAATCTCCGACATACTGATCCAACTTGAAGTAAGCCTTGTAGGTACCATTTTCTTCTGTATCATTTCCCCAGAAGTGAACCTTAAATAATAGTTCTGAAACATTGTTCTTAACAGGTCTATCATCGAAAGTATCGAATTCTTCGCCAACAAGTTCGCCTGCATACCACCACCAGTAGCTACGGCCATTAAATGGATATGTTGTTCCTGTTAGATTTTCATATCTAACTCCGAATAATACTGGATCTGTTCCATTCAAGTGAAGATTACCTGTATCATTGTAATTACCATATTCTACGCCTGGTGTGTAGAATTCTACTGCATCCACTCTATCGAATATGAAATAGTGGGTTGCCTCGCTATTGGTTGGATCTACGCCCCATTCTGTAGCGTTAATATCCATCATACCATTATTATTAAGATCTCTATAGATAAACATGCCAGCAAATTCGTATCTAAGGCGTATCTGTGCAGACTGCGTTCGGTTTTCTCCCTCATAGGAAGCCCAATAGTTCTCCTCGAATCCAAACCATAACCATGTCCATGTCTGTACATTATCTTCGATCCAGTCCCAACCTTCCTTCCGCGCTTTATCAATGATATCTGTCCACGACATATTCTTTGTCATCCAAGCAATCGACCAGTAACCGGGTTTTGGTTTTCCAGTACTTTCATCCCAGATGGTAGAATTAATCCATTCCCAATCCTTTTCTGAGACAAATGATCTATTAGATGCATAATACCAGTAGAATGTTTCATTCCAAGTGTACATCCATGAGAACACTTCAAGACCCATCCAGCTTGAGAATTGTAGCTCGTTTTCAGGTATTGTTGTGTTTGGATCCCATAGACCCCAGACAGATAATCCTTGAACTGAGGAGTTCCAATCATATGAACCATAATATACCCGCTTGACATAGAATCGATCATATTCTGTTGTAAGATCTCCATCTAGATCTAAAGCTCCAGTTTCTGGGTCTATCTTCCACTTATGAAGATCCCACATGCCTCGCTCAGGCATACCTACGATAAGTTGATTAGTCGTCATCGATGTTGTAAAGTTTTTCATCAGATCGAGATGCCAGAGATATGGTCTACCAAATATCTTTATACGTTTATAGATCCACTCGAGCTTTCCTTCTGCTGTGTAATTTTTCATCTTGTAAGTTACATTGAATTTGTATATCCAGTTAGCTTCCCTGTCAATGGTATATCGTTTACCTCCAATGAATATTGTGTTTACATATTCCTCTCTGAAGCAATATCCATTATTTTTCAGCTCAGTAATATTGTATATCGTGCCATAGATCTCAAATAAGCCTGTAGAGTCGTTGACTAGAATAACATGAACTTTAACTCTTGTAAACTCCTCAAATGATTCTATGTAGTGAATCGTGTAGTTAAGGTCTTTAAAGTAGTATTTACCTAGTGTATCATTATACTCTGGGTATTCATTAGTAGCCAGTATGATTTCACCGCTAACGTTCAGCTCATAGATGTAAATTTGAGTCATACCGTAAGTGGGGATACTAGTTCCATTGGTCAGGAAATAAGGTGAATCCCAATATTCTGTTGATGGGATGACATAGATATAATTAGAAGCATTAGGCAACCCGACATCATCATAAGTTAATAGTGGTACCTTTCTACTTAGTGGCCGGAGCCAATAGAACTTATGATTTATGAAGCAACCATAATCGTCCATTATGGTTAGATTATATCTAGTTCCATTTATTATAACATAGTCTGGTTCGCCCTGATGTATCACGTACCAACTATCATTTACTTCTACGAAATCTTCGAGAGGAACTAAGCCGCCATCGACTTCAGTACGGCTAAGTTGATATGTATCCCATGCCTCAGCTCCAGGATATGGCATCTCGTAAATCTTGCCTTCAATCGTCGTATAATACATTCGTCTAACTTGGGGATATGGCGCTAAAACATTAGTAGAATTGTCTATTCCTTCAAAGGCATCATCTGGATATGTTACATAATATTTACCTGCATCGGTCTCATAGTAATAATAGCATAGATCTGAATCGTATCTTAGATTTAGCCGAGTTCCATTATCAAGGATAACGTAATATGTCTCGTTTAATCCATCCCAATTGATCCAAGTAGCTGTTTTAACGAGCTCTGTTCCATTTTTAATATACATGATCTGGTATGATGCATATTCGACTTCCGTTTTATTGACTCTAGTTACATTAAATTCGATTCCTTCCGGAGCGAAGTACAATGATCCATTAGTTAGAATCCAGTATAGCTTATTTATGAAGCTATTATAGTATGGATAGTCATTGATAGTCTCAATAGAAATTCCGAGTGAGGTCAGGTCTACTCTATAGATGTAAACGTACTGACTTGAATTAAGGAATAATTTGGTTCCATTTTCCATTATATAGTACTGTTTTGGCGGCTCCCCAAATAGTACAATCTTTATGTATTTTCCGTCTACTGGATCATAGAACTCTTCATACTTTATTGTATAATGTGTTCTATTTATTATAACATAGGGTCTAGATTCTATTCTATGAATCTCTCCATTATCGAATATTGCCTTCTTAAACTTAGAAACATGTTCCATGTAGATCTTTTCTCCAGATTGATCTTCAAAGCTGTAAATAATTTCTTCAACCCATTCGAAGACTTTGTATTCGCCCTCTGGAGCGAATGGATCGGGTCCGTAAACTAAGTCTAACAAGTCGACCCATAGATCATAGACTTGCTCAGGCATATCCATACTTAATGTTACATTCAATATGAAGACCGGATCGCCGACTTCATTGAGTATTTTATTCCAATAGTTAACTTGCAAATAGGATTTATTCACTAAGAAATCATTATCATAAGGATCAGGATACTCCTGCATCCAGTATTCTCCTGTTTGGTTATACACATAGTATTCCCAGTGCCATCCTTCAACAAGTTCATCTTTGTGTGTTTCAGGGTCCCATACCCAATACTGTCCATATTCGTAACTCTCTTTATATGTTCTATTATAGGTTTTCTGATCGATCTCTCCTGAGTTGAAATCTATTGTTAGTATTATTTCTAGTTCTGAATAACGATGTTCTGTGGATGTCCATTTATAATCATAGCCTCTTAAAACTAATCTAATTCCATCTATCGCATCAAAGAAATCTGCTCCACCAGGTAATTTTCCGACCATCATAATCGATTCTCCGGGATTTGCATAAGCCCAGTAATCGAAGCCGACAACATCGACGATGAAAATAGGCTTTCCAACGGATAACCTATATGGATTCGGATCATTAGCATACATTATAGGATCTGGCTCGAAGAATTTACCCTTTGTACCAATTGGTACAACATAGAAGTTTACTAATCCTGGAGTCATATAATCTGTGAAATAACCAGTAAATACTATTGAATAGATCCCATTAGAATACACGGTATATGACTCATTTTCCAGTAATGTAAAAATGTTGTACTCCTCTGGCAATTCTGAGATGTTCTTATACACAAGAATATCATAGTTTAGACCAGGAACCGACTCATTTGCCTTCATATAGTGGTATCGTATCATAGTCTTAAAGGTGTCGGTTTTCTTATCGTAAATAAGCCAGAACTGCGGAAACACCTGTATCGTCTTATTTTCTAAGTAATAGGTCTCATTCCCAAAGTCATAAATCCATTCTGTAGTATTGACCTCAATGGTCCTCCATATGTAAATCTCTTTAGTACATGGACCATAGACCCACTTGTAGGCCAGCACTGTCGCATTAGGATCCCATACATACGTATCTGTTGTTGCGTTATATACCCAGCCACCGGTGATATTCACTCGCTCCATATGCCAATCCGTTTCCTGAACTTTTTTAACATACTCTACTGGGAATTCGAATCCTATAGATACATTGTCAAAATTCTCGTCTGTTAGATTCACACGCAGAATTATCTTCTGATTTAATGATATATAGTATACTGATTCCCCTAGTTCGTTAAGTTTCTCAAATGAGTAAAATTGTCCACGCTTTTTAATCTCATCAATTGGTGCACCGATTCCGATAACCCATCCCATATAATCACTAAATCTAGTATCTAGAGAATAGCTATTACCCTCGCTATCGTATGCGTAAGTCCGTACATCGTATGTCCAAATAGGAGTATCTGCTGTGAAGTATCCTACGAATGAGATAATATACTGATCTTCGGTAGTCTCATTAAGGGAAATTGAAGTATCTAAATGGAACAGATATGGATTTAAGTATTCTCCAGAAGTATAGTTATTTAAGTAACTATATGTGCTCCATCCGAATCTGTCATGCTGTATGAAAATTCCAGCGCTAAAGTTTTCCTGCCATGTTTGAAATTCTACAGTTACACTATACAAACTTCTGTCCTCTAATAAGGATTTCGGTATCGTGACGTTAATCTGAATGTATTCCTCTAATGGAACCCAATCACCTGGTTCGATTGGTGTCTCATTGTCTAAGAAGAATATCTCTAGTTTCATTTTTGGACCAAATTCCCATGCCACTTCCTTCCAGTCCCAGTGTTCACCATATGTATGATTATATCTATCCCACCAGATATCTAAGAATGACTCTTCTGGTGGAACATAGTCATCCGTGGAATTTTCGTCGTTGATCTGCCATTCGTAGCTTACTCCTGGACTTGCTGTTGGCTCAGTCGGACTCACATTATTTGGATTTGCAGCCTGAGCTATAGATGCTGGTGTTGTTATAATGAACAGTAGTACTAACAAAAAAGAAATTAATTTTCTGGGCATAGAATTCACTTTCTAAAATTTTTTCATTTATTAAATATTTTAAATATAGCTATAAAAAACTTACTTGTAATATAATGTTAAAGAATGATTATCATTACTAAAAATGACTTTAAGTCAACTAAAAAAAATTATAGTAAGTTATTTTAGTTCTAATCTCTGCATTAATTTGCTCACAAATTTTTGGAAAATAGGACCCACCGTATTAACGTACTCATTAACATCTACAAAATCAATGAGCAGATTTGTATATTCATGAATCCGAAGAATTGCATGCAAAACGGCATAAGCGAAAATATAGGCATTCTCAGTATATTCATCTACATCTCCCGTGAATGTAACGTTTATTATTATGTTCTCTTTCTTCAGGAGCAGATGTTTCTTTCCCTCGAGAGATACAAATGAGCTCAGCTTCTCCCCTTTCGCTAATGCTTGAATTGCTGCAACCAACAGAGATGAACGCATAGAGGTTCCACCTGAGGACAACGCTTCCATATCCACCTTGCCCTCTTGGGCGTTATAAACTAGGAGGGGCAATCCGCTATCATTCATAATGGTGATTTCACTTACTTGTGCTTTTGCCATAAACTTACCCTCCCTCAGATTCCTTACCTAAAATTTCATCTAAAATTTCATTTGCTATTTGTTCGCCTATTTCACTTGCCCTTTCGATGATCTTCAACTTTCTACGACGTTTATATCTGGTATATGCGTAAATGCTTACTCCAATTACGATACCCACGCTTCCGAAGATAATTGCTGTTAAGAATGGTATTACTTGTAATTTATAATCTACACTCAAGTCTGCTACCGGTGTCTGTATGATTATACGGGCTTTATATTCGCCACCTTGAAGTTCTAAATTAAGTTTCCAAACAGTTACATTATTCTTTGTCTCGAACAATTCGAAATTTACATAACCACCACCAATCTGGAATCGAACATTAGTCACATAGGAGTATTTAACCGCTACTTCAACAGTAATGGAGTGCAATCCTGGCTCTAATATGCTACCACTTGGCGGAGAAGCACTAAATGATTCCAATTCCTCATTCATAACTGTGAAAGATACCGATATACTGATATTATTATTAGCAGGATCTACTCCAGATATTTGCACTATATGATTTCCCGGACTTAACAGTGGCAATGTCACATTTTCAAAATATCCTTGCCTAACAAGGAAATTATCAACAAACAATGTTAAATTCATGGTTTCTGGAACATCATCTATAACTTCTAACTGAATTGTGAGGTTCGGATAAGGAGGAACTTCTGTTCCATTTTGAAGGTTTAATACTCTAATTTCTGGAATCTGTGTGTCTTCTATTATTTTCAATGTAAAATCACCAGATCCACAATATGCCTTGATTAGAACATAATAGTATCCAGAGTACTCTGTATAGAGGCCCACATACTCGCTCTTGCCTAAGATTGGGGATGCGGATCTAGAGAGTAATATTGGCTCGCCCCAATTATCGCTTTCTTCACTGAATACAAATAGGTCAAAATCAGCTGTTTCTGATTGATTTAAGATAAAAATATACCCTTTGCCCTTCTCAAGATAGATTTTCCTAGCCCAGACATGTTTGCCCAGCGTCTCAGAGGTTAAAGTTCCAACATAGGGTTTATTAATTTCTATTTCATTCAGATAGGCTTCCATTGCTGCATCGGCCTGAACTAGGCCGAAACCCTCAGAAGCATCCTTTTTACCTCGTTCATTTGCATTAGGTGCAATAAGTTCCCACCCTGACATTAGAAGTAACTTCTTAACTTCAAGTACCTCATTAAGTGTATAGTTCCATTGCGAATAATTGCCATTCGTTAACATTTGTATCATTAATGCGACCACACCACCAATATGCGCTGCAGCTATCGAGGTTCCTACAGAGAATACAAAATCATTACTTTCATGCTCTGTAATATTTTCAGATTTATAAACATCCACAATCTCTCTTAGAGGATAGCTATACTTAAAAACATCCACGTTGTCGTCATAATTATTATCTGCGGAAATTACTGATGGTTCTCCGAAATCACCGCCTGGAGCCGTTATATCAGGTTTGATTGTATTTCTATATGCAATAGATCCATTATCATATTTTCCGTAGGGGCCTTTAGAAGACCAATGTGTTACGTTGATGCCAGAGAACCAGCCTGTATTGCTTGCTGCCACAGAAATTACGTAATCGGATGTGCTGGGCGAATAAATTGTATTTTCATTTGGACCTGCATTTCCTGCTGCAGAAGCTACAACGATCCCAGACTTAGCTAAGTTAGTTATTGCAAGTTCTACTGCTGGATCGATAACCGGTGTACCTAACGTTATTGTTGCTACCACAATATGATATTTCTCTGTGTTATTTAATATCCAATCGATTCCCTGTAGAATTTTCTCAGTCAAACCTTCTCCATTTCTATCTAATACTTTAACACCAACTAACTTAAATCCTGGTGCAACACCACTAAATGGTTGATGCGTATCTGGCGAAGAATACCGTAATTTTGCCCAACCGTTTAGAATAACTCCAGCACCATCCGTATCTGAATCTGGATCATCGCCTTCAAAATGAAATTGAACCACAACCTTTACATTGTAAAGGCCTAATTCACTAGCGTTAAACTTTATTGTTAGGAACTTGCTATCGGATTCGTTAGAAGCCACACGTTCTCCATTAGGGCCATAAACATATAAACCTAAGATTGTGACATTATGCCCTTCTATGTTAGGTCCTTGTATACTGATATCACTCCAATTGAGATATATTTCTACATTCCCAGGGTTTAGTATAGCTAAATAGTTTGAGTAGTTTCTTATTTGATTCGGCTTTATATCATTAAAGTTTATCATAATAAAGCCAAAATCGAAAAACCGAACAGAAATCCGCCCTTCCGAATCTAAATTACCCGCATATTCGTTACCTGCTGTGACCGAAGCTACTAGTGTTCCGTGACCATTGTCATCATACGGCTCTGTTTTTGAACTATTTAGAGTATCATACCAACCCACAATCTTACCTGAGAAATTTCCGTCTCCATAGAATGGCCCTGTCATAGGGTGCGTGGGATCTATACCAGAGTCTATTATTGCTATAGAGAAATTGCTGGATCCATAGTATCCGAGGGTATCCCAGACATAAGGTCTAACACGGATAATTCTTGTAGTATTTATCGTAGTTGCCCTATATATGAAATTTGGCTGAATCAGCAAAACCCTGTCATCTCTCGCGAAATCATATAAGTTGCGACCCATTATTTCACCCGAGAATCCACAAAATGCATTCGAATATTGGTACTTTACGTCTCCACCTAGCATTCTAAAATGATTAATAGCCCCCTGAGGATCGTCTCTTAAAATCACAATAACGTCAAAGTTCTTATCTGGATGTAGTTTCAAAGATTGTTCTAATGAATCATATATTCTATTATGGTTTTTATCCACACTGGATATTAACATCTCAGGATCGTCTAAGTTCTCTTTTTCAACCTTTATTGTCCGAATTAAATCACTACTTTTGTTAAGGCTCTTAAGGACTGTCTGACTACTTATGAGATAATTTGATGCACTAATCACACGTGATACTTGAGGAAATAAGATGATTAGAATAAATATAGCAACAGCAATTTTTCTCTCCATAAAATCCCTCTTGCAGATCCTGTATTTCTAGAACTAAATTTTTTATTCAATCAGTATAGAAAAGCTTTCACATAATAAAAATATTTAAGAGGTTATTTGAGCGTGTGGTGTGTGGTAAGAGCGCGGAGAGTCGATCCAGGGGAAGTCCTATATAAGGTATTGTTATGGAACGTATTGGTACTGTTGGCTAGACTGGCGAACAGCGGAGAAAGAAGCTTTAACAAGAATGAAAAATTATTACTTGGCGAACCAAATTTTAAATTCAAAATACAATTCCACGCATATATTGCATCGTTAATTTCTTCTCTGGTTCCCGAAAGATTTTATCTGTGATGTTATATTCGATTATTTCACCATAATAAATAAATGCTGTAAAATCAGATACTCTTTTAGCTTGGTTTAAATTATGTGTCACGAGTATTATTGTATAGTCATTTTTGAACTCTTTCATAAGATTCTCGATTTTCATCGATGAAACTGGGTCTAGTGCTGAAGTGGGTTCATCCATTAAAATAACCTCTGGATTTATTGATATTGTTCTTGCTATTGCCAATCTCTGTTGTTGACCTAAAGATAAATTAAATGCACTATCTTTAAGCCTATGCCTGACCTCATCCCACAGACCTACTTTAATAAGACTGTTTTTGACAATCTCATCGAGTGTTCTCTTATCGGATATTCCGTGAAGTCTAGGTCCATATGCCACGTTATCATATATGGACATAGGTAATGGCGTCGTCTTTTGAAATACGATACCTATCCTTCTCCTAACCTCAATCACATTTACATCCGGGTCATATATGTTGATATCTCTATATAAGACTTCCCCGGAAACTTTAGCATTTTCAGTTAATTCGATTAATCGATTCATGGTTTTAAGAAGGGTTGATTTACCGCATCCAGAAGGACCCACAATAGCTGTTATCTTTTTTTCGTAAAATTCTAAGTTAATATTTTTGAGAACATGATTTTCTCCATACCACACATTCAAATTCTTTAATTTTATAATTGCATCCACATTTACCACCTCTTCCTTTTTCTATAATGAAATCTTACTACGATAGCAATAGAATACAAAGAAACTGTTATCGACATTAGGATCGTAGCTAAAGCATACGCTTTAGTATAAGCACTCCCCGGAGAAGTAAATATTACAACAAATAGATAGTACGACAAAGATATAATGGGTTCAAGAGGAGTTGCTGGAATTCCTCTAGCTGTTAATGTACAAGCAGTGAATAATATAGCAGCAGTTTCGCCTGAAATTCTTGCCATACCTAGAATTATTCCAGAAGCAATACCTGGCATACTAATAGGCAAAATTATATCGCGTATAATATCCCATTTAGTGGCCCCAAGTGCACTCGCCACTTTTCTAAACTCTTCAGGTACCATTAATATAGCCTCCTTTGTGGCTTTCGTGACAATAGGAATCACCATTATTAGAAGCGTTAGCCAACCAGAGAGCAGAGAAACACCAAACCCTAGCATTTTCACAAAAAATTCGTATCCGAAAAGACCTACTACAATCGAGGGTAATCCTGCAAGATTATCTATAGATTGCTCTATTATTTTAACAGTTTTTCCGCCTTTCGGAGCATATTCTGTTAGGTAGATAGCCGTTGCTATTGAAATTGGCAAAGCCAAAATAGATGTTCCGACCAGAAGTAAAAACGTACCTATAATTGCCTCAAATATTCCACCATACATTATACTAGTAAATAAAAGATCTAAATTTAGTGCTTTTAAACCACCGAGGATTATAAGACTCAGGATGTATACTAAAACGCCTATTACTATTACTATAGGAATTATGAATATTGTAGACTTCATATCGAATTTGATGCACGGATTCACACTAGCTTTAAGCATATTTTCTACCATATTCTAATACCTCCCACTTTTTCTCTTTGTTTTTCTACAATCCTTTCCGCGATGTTGTTCACAATAAAACTGATTAGCATCAGAGAAAATCCGATAAAAAATAACACGTAATATAGATTTTCACCTATTGCCGCTTCACCCATATACATTGCAATAGCAGAAGTCATCGTAAGAACCGATTCTGTTATAAAGGGGAAACCGGGAAATTTTCCTGTAGCCCCGCATACGAATAGAACCGCAATAGTTTCACCAATAGCTCTTCCAAAAGCTAAAATAACAGATGCAAAAATTCCTGATTTCGATGCTGGTAGAATTACTTTAAGAGTTGTCTGAAATTTACTTGCTCCCAATGCCGCAGAAATTTCTCTGTATTCCTTAGGTACAGAAGAGAGTATCTCGCTAGATATGCTTATTATTGTTGGTACTATCATTGGAATGAGAATTAATGATGCTGTTAACGCTGTTGCTCCAGAATTAAGATTTAACAGTTGCGAAATAAAAGGAACTAAAAAAACTAGACCTATAAAACCATAAATTACTGAAGGAATGCTCGCTAGCAATTCAATAACAGATAATAATGGATCTCGTAGCTTCTTTGGGGCAAATTCAGAAATATATATAGAAGCACCCACTCCTATTGGGAGGGCTATTAAGATTGCTATGAAAACTACAGTGAACGAACCCATAATCAAAGGTAGTATCCCAAAGGAATTATAGGCGGGTCTCCATGTAGTTTCTTGGAATATATTTACGATTAAATTAGAAGTAAATACTGGTATGCTTTCGAGGAATACAAAGGTAATTATAAGCAAAACAAGAGCTGCAGATATCATCGATAAGAACAGAAATATCTTTCTTATTAAGAGATCCTCTTTCACTCTCTTTTCTTTAACAAAAAAAATTTGTTTAAAAGCAACACTCTCTTGAGGGATCCGTCTCCATATAGTCTCTATATCTGTTTCCCCCAATCCAATGAGCCTCCTAATGAAAAAATGTGAATGAAAACCTAAAAAGTAAAGAAATTAAAGTTAGAATTAGTCATTCTCTGACGGAAGGGGAAGGAAGCCCTTCTCTTCTACAATTTGCTGACCTTCTGAACTTAATACAAACGCTATGAATCTAGAAATCCAAGATCCCTCTTCTGGTTCGCCATTGGTAACTAGGTAAAGATATCTAGCGATGGGATACTCGAGCGAATAAATATTTTCTTTGGTTGGTGGTATATACGGGGATGTATCATTCACAGCAAGATACACGATTCCATGATCATGTTCATTATAGAACCCTAAGCCGACATAACCTATTGAGTAGTCTGTGTTCTTAATAGATATAGCCATCTGCGGATTACTTGGGACTTCATGTGCATCAGCAGTTATTTCTAAACCGAATGGTTCCATTACATGCTCTTCAAATGTTCCTCTCGTTCCAGATCCCGCCTCCCTAGTAAAAACTATGATATCTTCGTTAGGTAAACTAGGATCTACCTCCTTCCATTTCGTGTAATTTCCTGCAAAAATTTTAGCTACCTGCTCAAGTGTTAAATTAAGATAATCATCCGCTACTTTAGGATTTACTATTATAACAACTGCATCCATCGCTATTTTATGGAGCCTTAGTTCTACTCCATTCTGCGTGGCTTGATCTACTTCTATTTGTTTCGGTGGCCTAGAGGCCATAGCGATATCAATAGCTCTATCTATTAATGATGCATAGCCATGCCCACTACCTCCGCCTTCAACGTTAATACTAACTTCTGGATGCTCACTCATAAATTGTATTGCGGCTTCTTGAATTATAGGTAGACATGTAGTTGATCCTGCTATCCGAATTTGTATTTTAGTTGGTCTTGTAAAATAGTATAAAGTACCACCTATAATAGCAATACCAATTATTAACAGACCTAAAATCACTTTATTCATTAACATTCACCATATTACCTTAACTTCCATATTTAGATTCCAAAGTTCATTATTATATTAGATAAATATAAATATAAAGATATTCCATAAAGTATATAGAAATATAAATATACATATGTATTCTATATAGATAGAAACAGATA
>JAGGXM010000052.1 GCA_021163045.1 Thermoproteota archaeon
TATTTGGAAATAGGGCATTAGATCTTGCTTGTGGTGCCGGTTTAACTAGTTTTGTTCTAGAAGAATTGGGCTTGGATGTTACGGCTGTAGATATACAGAAAAGCATGATCAAAAAAGCTAGGTTAATCGCAAAAGAGAGAAAATCTAAAGTCAAATTTCTTGTAGGGGATATACTAAGTCTTAATATCAAAGATGAATTTTCGAGTATATTCCTTCTAGGTAATAGCATACTTCATTTTAATATCAAGGATTTCGTAAAATTAGTGAAAAATTCTAAGCAGTGGCTCTCATCTCAGGGTGTTTTCGTCATTGAATATCAGGATTCTCTATGGAAATTTTGTAAGGGTGAATTCTCTATTTTACCATATAATATCGATAGAAGAAAGGTTTCAGTATCCTATAATCCAATAGAAGGTCAAATTAATTACGATATACAAACTAGAAAAATCAGAGACGATCTCGTGGAAGCAATACGATATTCCCTTTACATTTGGACTCCTTGGATAATATCCTTTATATTAAAAAACGAGAATATGTATCTAATTTTGAGAGAGGCGAATCCGCCAAATCTTTATCTAGAGATATGGAAAAAATAGGCGTCTGGGGGATCTTATTGAAAAGATCAGTATCTTATTTTATTTTGTTTTTGGTTATCATTATTGTTGGAACAGTCAGCTTTTATTTATTTTCTCTGACCAAGGAAGAGGGTGAAATAACATCTTGGGCTTACCAACTTCAAAATGCAGATCCTGCTGAAATAGTAAATTCTAATTTTGATTTAGTTGTTATAGATTACTCTAGAGATGGAACCGAAGACTTGAAATATACTCCCCAAGAGATTCAGTTGATGCAAGAGAGTGGAAAAATCGTTATTGCCTATATCAGTATAGGTGAGGCTGAGAATTATCGTTTTTATTGGAACAAGAGTTGGGATACGGATCCCCCAGATTGGATCGGAAAGGAAAATCCCGAGTGGGAAGGAAATTACCCAGTTAAGTACTGGTTTGATGAATGGAAACAAATAATTTTTGAATACTTGGATAAGATCATAGAACAGGGCTTCGATGGAATCTATCTGGACAAAATAGATTCATTTGAATACTGGAGTGATGTTAATAATGGAGAAGGCATCGTTTTAAGCGAAGAAGATGCTGCAAATAAGATGATCTAGTTTGTTCTTGAAATTGCAAATTATGTCCGCGTTGAAAAGGGAATTACAGATTTTTACATTATTCCACAGAATGGAGAGAATATTCTTGATTTCGATGAAAACGGCACTTATTTAGATGCAATAAGTGGAATCGGAATAGAGGATCTATTTTATAATGGATTAGAACCAATACCTCCAGAAATAACTAACGAAAGGATTTACTGTATCAGCAAAGTTCAAAATGCAGGTAAACGGCGCTTTCAGTTGATTACGTAGATGATGGCTTGGGATTTTCTGGAGAAAACAAAGAAAGAATCGAAGACTATTTCGATAAAGTACGATCTAAAGGCAATATACCTTATGCTACAAGAGTAGATAGAGCTTATGATGAGCTAAACATAATCCCAAATCTCAGCGAATTAGTATATTTAACGTATAGCGTAACTATAGATGAATGGCCACCGTATAGCTCTAATGGCGAATTGTTGAATTCCAAACCAGATTGAGGTAAATGAACTCAAAATTTTCTTAGGAGTAATAAAGAATTTACTTTTTTGAATATCTTTTTATATTTATATTTTATTTATAGCTTAATAAGTTGAAATTAGCATATTTGCTAGGTGTAGTTTATGAGCGAAAAAACTCTAAGTTCAAAGCTTATATTAGGCTTTTTGATAGCGCTATTGAATTCTCTCTTACTTTGGTTAATAATAATTCTTCTGATGCCAACACTTGGAGAAATTTCATATTCAATACTCATTTTAGCAATACCTTTCGGGCTAATTGGAGGTTATGTTGCTGGTAAGGTAACAAGATTTTCTGGCTTCCTAATCGGGCTTGGAGGCGGATTTCTAGGTACCGTAATTGCATTTGCATTTGTACTCAACTTAACTACTGTGGGTACAATTTCAACATTTTTAGGAGTGAAATTTGAGATAATTGATTTTTTTGGTACAATCGTATTTGGTTTGATCTTTGGACCTTTAACAGGCGTTTTATCGGGAGCTGGCGCCACTTTTGGTGTAATTATTCAAGAGAAACATAAGTAGATACTGCATAACCATATCTATTCTCTGATATAAAATTAGAATTTTAACGCCATTAAGATATAGGCAAAACTTTATAATAACTTCAGAGCAGAGATTATATTTCCCTTAATTATGGTGTCCTGTATGAACCAGGGTAAGGATGAATTTGTTATCAAAATAGAATTAGAAGAAAAAATGCTTCTAAAAAATGTAATTAAAGAATTAAAGGAAATTCCAAGAAAATTAAATCTAGTAAAAACAAAAAAGCTAATTCCTAAGTTGCTCGAAGATACTACAATAAAAGCGGCTTTAAATGCAGCTAACATTATGGTAACTGATTATCTAAAATATAACGATCACGGCTGGCACCATGCGGTTATTGCCACGAGAAATGCTATTAAGATACTTTCAGTAATTAGAGATTATATTAAACCACATATTGTGAAATATAGACATGGTAACTTTGATGATGCCATGTTTGTAACAGCGATTGCAGCATTCTTGCATGATTTAGGTAATGTTGTACATAGAGATCATCATTGGCAAATGAGTGTGTCAATAGCTAAACCTATTATTTGGGATTATATAAATGAGTTTTATTCAAAGGAATCAGAAGAGAAAAAGTGGAAAATCTTTGCACATATTGCTAATGCAATATTCAGTCACGATGAAGCTGTACAGGCATTCACTATAGAAGCATCCGCTGTAAAGGTCGGAGATGGATGTGATATGGCTGCTGGGAGGAGTAGAAGACCATATTCGCTGGGTAAAGTGGATATTCACTCAGTTTCTGCTTTAAGTATAAAGGACGTTGATATTCTTCCTGGCACATCAGAAAAACCTCTTTTAATAAAAGTCGACATGACCAACCCTGCAGGAATTTTTCAGATAGAAGAAGTACTTATGGGAAAGCTAAATACATCGCTTTTAAAGGATAAAACAACGATAGATGTAACAGTTCGTGGAAAGCAAATTCGCCTATATAAATAAATTTCCAAGAAATTAATGCAGGTGGTTTTTTAAGTGATCTCTTATTATATACAGAAAGTTCCTATGATCTTTCTTTAGATACTCTTGTACTTTCACTTTATCTTTATATGGTGTGATAAAAAAGAAACTTCCTTTGGATTCAAAGAAAATTAGTGTTGGTAGGAAATCCAGCATATTCATCGATAGCATTAAGATTATTGTGTAGAATTTTGTAAAATCATTTAGAGAAATCTTTTGGGGGAAATTTTCTAGTATAAAATCACTCGAAGACTTAAAATTTAGGCATGATAGATTCTTTTGGTTTAAATCAAGCTTTATTTCTAATATAATTATCAAATTTTTGGTTCTATAAAAAGAGAAGCCCACTCCATTCATAGCAACGATTCCAAACCGATTTATGACGGTATCCTGTTCCAAGAGGTATTTGTAGATATTATCGAATTTCTCGATTAGCTCTAGTAGATCTAATGGCGAGAAATTTCCATAACCAAGATTAATAAGCGGTTTTACTTCTTTGGATCCTGTATAAAAGACATGCATTGCAATGATTTCTTCATTTTCAATAGCAAGTTGCGCTTCATTATAGAGTTCCAAGACACTAGATTCAGCGAGAATTTCAAGGAAGACATCCCTAATAGAGTCCTTATCTGCTATACTATGGTTTAATTTTTTACAAATTTTATTTGATACTTCTACAACGAAAGGTTCTTCAAGTCTATCCGAGAACTTTATCATTAAGAAATGGTCTCCAAATTTTCTGAAATGGTAGTATACGCCATCGAAGCCTATAAGTTCTATCGTTTTATTTATCTCTTTCTGGGCAAAAGCAATAAGTGCTGAGAAGAAATTCGCCATAAGTAAATGTTCCTCTTTTTCCTCCGGCCAAGAATATATTAAAATACCGCTCGAATCAAATAGCATCAAATTTTCAATCATCCACCGCACCATAGTTGTATTGATATATCTATAGTGA
>JAGGXM010000070.1 GCA_021163045.1 Thermoproteota archaeon
CTAAAGAATTCTCATCAACTATTAGATAAATGCCAGAAATATAATAGATACCAAAATAGTACAATAAATTTATATATTTCTAAGTAAATATCATTTTAGTCCTAACTTTGAGGATTTTCTGTATCTTTAGTAGCTAAAAACTGAAAAAGAAGGATTTGTTATGCCTGTATACATTAGAGGTGTTGGACTGACAAAGGTTAGCGAATATTGGAAAAAAAGTATTTACGATCTAGTAGTAGAAGCAGGATTAGAAGCTTTAGATAGTTCTGGGATCGACCCCAGCGAAATCGATAGAATCTATGTAGCAAATGCTCTTGGGCAGTACATAAATAGACAAGGACATCTAGGAGCATACGTTGCTGATGCTCTCGGTCTACTAAACACCGGTGCTGTCAGAGTCGAAGGAACTGGTGCTTCTGGTAGTATGGCGGTATACCTAGGCTACAAAGATTTACTGGCCGGTGCTGAAAATATACTCGTTCTTGGGGTCGAAAAAATGACTGATGTGTTACCAACGCATGTGTATACAGCAAGAAGCCTTGCTGAAGATTGGTCCTACTTGACTAGCATTGGTACAACCTTTGAAGGATTAGAGGCCATTCTCTATAGACTTTACATGAAAAGATATAACGTTGACCAAGAAAAAATAGCAATGTTATCTGTAATATCTCATTCGCATGCCGAAGGAGTTAAACATGCTCAATTCCCTAGAAAAATAAATCTCGAAAGCGTCATGCGATCTCCAATCATCGCAGATCCATTACACCTTCTGGAGATCCCAGCACCATGTGATGGCGCTGCTGCAGTAGTTTTATCGAAAAAAGGTAATGTAAAGATCGATGCTGTTGAGATGTCTACTGATGAATTCAGAGTTTTTGAAAGAGAAGATCCATTATGGCTTGACGCTGTTCACGATAGTATGAAAAAAGCTTTAGCTAATGCTAAATTAGGGATCAACGAAATTGATTTTGTAGAGTTATACGATGTAAGTACGATCCTTGGAGTTCTTGAATTAGAAGCTATGGGGTTCGCTGATAAGGGTAAAGGAGTAGAGTTAATAAGCGAAGAAATGATTGGTTTGAATGGAAAGATTCCAGTTAATACATTTGGAGGACTAAAAGCAAGAGGAGATCCTATGGGAGCAACAGCAATATATCAGATTATAGAGATATATAAGCAACTTATAGGCGAAGCAGATAGAAGTCAAATCGATAATGCCAAAATAGGCCTATCTTTATCTTTAGGCGGTTTAGGAAATACCGCCGTTATAAGTATTCTATCTAGAAAGTAGGTGATTTTTATGATACATAGAATCCCTGATTATTGGAGAAATTTACCTGTTTATTTACAATTAAAAGGATCAGTTTGCAAAAAATGCGGAGCTAAATATTTTCCACCTAGGAAAATTTGTCCAAAATGCGGATCACGGGAATTAGAAGTATATGATTTGCCAAGAAGAGGAAAACTCTTATCTTGGACTGTTATAAGATACCCCGCAAAAGAATTCGAGAAATTTTCGCCATATGTTGTTGGACTTATTGAACTTGAAGACGGCGTTAGACTCATTGCGCAAATAACGGATGTTAAAGAAGATGAACTTAAGTTCGGAATGGAGCTAAGAGCGACTGTAAGAAGAGCTTTTGAAGAAGGAGAAGACGGGATCGTCAGATATACGTATAAGTTCGTGCCTATTTAGATTTCTGATTTTATTTTCTTTTCGATTCCCTGTTTTTATATGTATTTTTTTATATTTGTCAGATTCCTTTCTTGATATTTCATATCAATTATTACGATCTAAGGTATTGACAAAAAGGATATAAAAATTCCAAAGTTGGAAATATCTTGGATCTGATTTTTCATTCATATTTTCATAATTAGGTGTCTCTATGAAATTCCTTTTAAAACCCGAATTTGATCTATTTGTCGATAGAATAACAGCGAAGGCCAAAGAAGTAAAAAACATAATTCAACTTCAATGGGGAGAATTAGCAGTAAAACCGCCTCTTGATACAATTAAATTCTTTAAAGAAAGTTATGATCATGGATACGTTAGATATACTACACCCCATGGTGATAATAGTTTAAGACAAGTATTGGTAGATAAACTTAAGCGTAAAAATAATGTTAATGTGGATATCGAGAATATTCTCGTTACTGTTGGAGGAACCGCTGCTATAAACTTCGCTTTTCGTGTAGTAGCCGGAGATGGAGGATATATACTTACTCAGGATCCTGCGTGGTTTGGATATTCTGGTATAGCGCATATTGCTGGAGCAAAAACAATAAAGGCTAAGGAATCTGAGTACAGTTATGAACTATTTGAAAAGATTTATAAGAAGCTGAAAGAGGAAAATAAGGAACTCCGAGTTATTGTGCTAAATTATCCGGCTAATCCAACAGGACATATATTTGATGTGCATACCCTTAAGGAAGCTTTGGATTTCTCAGAAGATTATGATGTTCTTCTTCTCTCAGATGAAGCTTATGAAGATTTCGTCTTTAAAGGAAAGCATGTAAGCCTAGGTTCTCTACGAGGTCTAGACAAAGTTGTTTCTATATATACTTTTTCCAAAACATATGCTTTCACAGGACTCCGTATTGGATATGCTGTGGGAAATAAAGATTTAATTAACGCAATGGCTGTAGCTCAAGTTCATACATATATCTCACCGCCATCCATTAATCAATATGTTGCTAGAAGGATCTTAGAAGAAGAGTTAGAAGAGCCGTTTGTTAAGAAGAACTTAAAGATTTTACAAAAAAATCTTAAGCTTGTAATGGATTACGTCGAAGATCATACTTGGGAAATGATCGAACCAAAAGGAGGAATCTATGCTTTTATAAGACTTCCAGGGATTGATTCTGGAAATTTCTCTCTAAAACTGCTAGAGAAAATGAAAGTTGCAGTAGCACCTGGCATTGATTTTGGCAAAAATTGGAGAGACTGGATTCGAATAACTATAGCAAGAACAGAAGATGAAATTCAAGAGGGACTAAATAGAATTTCTAAGCTATATTTGGAGATCATCTCAACTTAAGTTGAAATAAGAATTTCAGCCCTGATTCAATACTTTTAAACACATCATTTTATCTAAGAATTTACAGATAAAAATTTAATATCCTGTCTGAAAAATTCGGGTAATAATTCCAGATATTGTTTCTTAGAATATCTCTCATCAGCAGCAATAATAATTGCCTTATCTTTTGGCGATCTGATAGCTCTTCCCATCGCCTGTGCCGCCCTTCGAATTGCTGGAACTACATACGCATAGAATCTACCTTTTCTCTTTCCAAATA
>JAGGXM010000012.1 GCA_021163045.1 Thermoproteota archaeon
CGAGATTTATCATTTAACATAATTGTTTAAACGCAGTCGACTTATACCGACCAGATATGTAGCGATGATGACTACTATAGCTATTATAAGCCAGTGCGTGTATTGTTTCTTTGTCTCTGGTGCCCTAATTTTGGCTTTTGACTCCCCTGCCGTCCATGCGAAATTCGTCAATATCCAGACATTATAGAGGATACACGAGATACCGAAAAGAAAGACCCTGACGGAACTCGATTTAGACGTCGTTTTCGCTACTGAGCGCTTAATTACGGCGAAACTTACCTCGATTCTCCAGCGCTTCTTATATCGTCTATGCACATCACCACAACGTCTTCTCCTCACCGGTTTATTGGTAATGTAGTGAACTATTCCTTTCTCGTCTCTGAAAGTGACTAGCCATACTGGTTCGCGGCCGTATCTCTTGCTCGTGACGACATACCTAGTAACTGCGTTCTCCGTTATCTCCAGTTTCTTTATGCTATTTGTCTCTGGTACTGCCATTACAAAACATAATTGCATTCTTTTAAGCATCCTTAGGACTCGTACCTGGAAGAAACCCTTATCTAGAATCAGCCAAGAGATCTTGACTATACGCCTTATCTTCTCTAGAATCTTCCCTAGAGCCGTTTTAATGTCTTCATTCCGCTTAATTAAATAGACATAAAGGACGAATTTGCCTTTCTCGGAGACGATCGAAGCGACCATAAAGCGATACGCGTAGTGAGCCCCTTTACGGGGCCTAGTGTGCTTTGCATCCGTGCCTTTTATTTCACCGTAATAGCGTATATCGGTTATATCTATGGCGACTATGGCCGCTATACTACGTCTCCATGAGACATTGAAGCTCTCCGCCAAAGCTCGATTGATCATTCTCTCGATTTTCGCCAGTTTATGCCTCCTTATATGACTTAGAATAGTATCAGCAGACGGTACCTCTGCGAGAATGCCTCGTAGTGCCTCGGAAACCGTCTCTAACGTACTATTAATTAACGTAGCGAGAGCAATCGGAAGGAGGAGATCACTGTTGCTGTAGCCGCGTACCGTCTTTTTTACGATGATTCCGAGCGATTCCAGCGCAGGTATCGGAGAGAACTTGCGATTAATTTTTATCCATTCCTTGATAATATCTGTATTTGGCGCCAATGTCTTTCCCTGGGTTGTAACTTTTCGCTAATACAAGACATTGGCGCCTCATTAATATTGCGCATGAATCTTCTTGAAAAGCCGTGTAGAAATAGAATACGTCTTAACAACAATTTTTAAACGACAATCTCGGATCTATTGTGGCTTGAAGACTTCAGCCGCCTTTGTTGAATCTATATGTGCTGAGAAGATAATCCTTACCTTCGGTGACCCGCTCCTGTAGATTCCAATAATATTTCTACTTCTTCTCTTAATGATTGAAGCAATTAATCTTGAAACTATAGGTTTCATATACAGATACTCTAGCACGTAAAGAGGATATGAAAAAATCGTTAGTATTAAAAATAAGGGATAAAAATACGAGGCCAGGATACCTATTAAAGCTAAGAGGTAGATAATTATATACGGATGTGAAAAAGAGGGTATCGAGTAGAATTCCTGAATTTGCGTCTTAAATCCTAAATTTCCAAAGAGTTGCTTTACATACTCGCCAGCTTTATATTCATTTGTTGTAGTCGCGCCGCGTGGTCCAATCTCACCGGCAATTATTTTTAGATGTTCCATGGCTTTTATCTTGAACACCTCAATGGCAGCATAAATCATACCTTGAGATTCCTTTTTTATGTTGGAAAATTTTGAATATAACCTTAAGGATTCTATTATCGAATGAATTTGAAGTTTCATACGAAACACATTAATAATAGATTTTTTCTATTTTCTAAGCACATTTCTGCAGGTGATACTACATGAGTACATCTGGAAGTGTGGGTATTATGGAATCTAAAATTCAAGTAAATGATGGTACCAAATTGTTTTATAGGGTTTGGAAAAGTGAGGATGAAAAGGATTTAATAATCGGTGTTCACGGTTATGCAGAACATTCCGGTCGCTATCATCACGTCGGAGAATTCCTAGCGAGAAATGGATATTCCCTTTATATGATGGATTTAAGAGGACACGGAAGATCTGGTGGGATCTCTGGTTATATCAGGAATTTTTGGCAATTTGTAGATGATTTAGATTTCTTTGTAGATTTTATCAGAGAATCTACTTCAATCGATAAGGTTTTCATGCTAGGCCACAGCATGGGCGGATTGATTTCGATTCTTTATGCTTTGGATCATGGAGATAAACTTAAGAGTCTAATCGTCTCTGGTCCTGCGTTAGGTACAAGCGTCAAAGTTTCGGTAGTGCAAAGAATTTTACTTTCAATTATATCGAGGATCAAACCTAAATACCAGGTCCCAATTACAATTAATCCAAATGAACTAACACATGATTCAACTATAGCGGATGAGTATTCAAGAGATCCTCTCGTATTTAAAAAAGGAACTATAAGATTACTAATGGAAATGCTTAAAGCTATGAACTTTGCACAGCAAAATGCGCAAAAATTAAGAGTTCCAATATTAATACTCCATGGTGGTGATGATAAAATAGTACCACCAGAGAGCTCAGAAATATTCTTCAATAATCTTGAAATTGAGCGTAAAAAGCGCGTAGTATATCCAGGATTCTATCACGAAATTTTAAACGAGATTGGAAAGGAAAAAGTATTAGAAGAGATCCTTGATTGGCTGAACTCTTTTTAGAACAAGAAAGCAATTGATTCGAGAAGCACCTTACCAGAAAAAATAAATAGAGTGCTGAGGATCCCTTTCTCTAGAAAATCTTAGGTTTAGCTAAAACTTTAAATAAGCGTAAAATTGAAGATTAATCTATTATTTTTCTATCACATAACAGCTATGATACGTCAACTGAAACTTTTCAGGAATTAAACCTTAAATAATGGGTTATCTTTTTTAGTTTAATTATAAAAGGAGATCTCATTGCGTATAAGAAGATTCCATGGACTAAAATACTATTACACAAAAAGTTTCGATTCTATTATCAATAGTAACAGGAAGATTTCCTATACAGAATTTATTGGTCTTCCAGAAGAGATATTTTATGTCGAAGAAGGAAACATAGAAGAGCTCGAAATAAGGACAGAAGTTTTGCTACTTAATCCAAGTCAGAAGCGCGTTAGAGATATTTCCATTGATTTCTATATTCCCTCCGAAGATTTGCATCAGAAAATAAGAATAACAAAGAAAAGTCATGGTGATCTAAAAATACGAAAAGATTCATATGGTAATCTAATTGCTAGTTTAAAACTTGATGTAATTCCGCCTAAAAAGAAAGAAAAAGTCTTTGTATCGCAAGTTGCGAACTTAAATGCTGTCAAGATAAATGATATAGAGTGGGGGTTTCCAGAAAAAACGCATGATTTGCAGATAAACTATAGAGGACGATTACAAAATCCAAGGCATGAAGATATTATTGCAATAGCTAATAAGATAAAATCTAAAGATCTATATACCACCGTTACGAACTGTATCAAATTCATTAAAGCGAACGTAAAATATGAGAGAAATGCATATAGATTAGGCGGAAGGTTTGCTTTAAAACATCAAAAAGGAGCATGCGATGAGATATCAGATCTTTGTGCGTCAATTTTAATGGCTTTGAACATACCTATAAGGACCGTCCTTGGTTATGTTATACCAGAAAACTTCCATGCATGGTTAGAGATTTTTTCCTCAAAGAAAGGCTGGATTCCCGTGGATCCTACATTTGGATTCATGGGATTTATTGGCGCACGATGGTTAAAAATTTTTGTTGAACCAAAACCAAATACGAAATTATTAAAGATCAAATGTAAAGGTACAATTGTTCCGAAACTGACTTTTTATCTTGAGGATATGAAAATAAATTAGTATACGAAATCTTACAATTCTTATTTCGCATTGGGAATCCGACCAAATCATACTGCCTGAAAATCTGAAAAAATCTTTAATCATTGGAGATTGCAGATAAAAAACATGTTATTTATTCGTGTTTCATCAAGAGTTGTTAGATGAAATTGGAAAAGAAATCATCTTAAATTTGATATTAAGATGCTTAAGGCACATATATAAGCCCATCAGTTTTTATAATGGTCTCTTTTCTTAGATTCCATGTGTTAGGGAAATTAATAAATAATTTTTTAGTTATTCATACTATGAGTTGGTCATAGTTTTGGGGAGTCGATTAAATTTGAGAGGCCGGATTGCCGATCTTGTGGAGCGTCATGAAAAGTATCGCTCCGAATGTATAAATCTTATACCAAGCGAAAATGTTATGAGCGAGACTGCTAGAAAAATTCTAGCATCGGATCTCGTTCATAGATATCATCACGAAGATTTCTATGGTGGTCTCCAATACATCTTGGAGATATTACAAAAAACTAGGGACATTATAAAAGATCTTTTTAAGGCCAAATATGCTTTTGTCGAACCACTTAGTGGGAATATATCCTTTCTAGCCGCCTTATTAGCTTTATCAAAACCGGGCGATAAAATAGCAATTCTATCTCCGGAGGATGGTGGTTATCCATTCAATTTTGAATTAGTAGATAGAGTTCCAGTATATCTCCCGTTTGATTGGCGTAAAGGTACAATCAATATAGAAAAAACGAGGAAATTGATATATCTAGAAAAGCCAAGTATTGTTGTTCTTGGCTCTAGTTTTATTCTCTTTCCATTTCCAGTAAAAGCAGTTTCAGAAATGTGTAAGGATATTGATTCCTATTTGGTTTATGATGGTTCGCATGTGCTAGGACTCATAGCTGGAAATACGTTTCAAGATCCGCTAGCAGAAGGAGCGGATGTTCTCTTAGGCAGTACGCATAAGACATTTCCTGGTCCTCAAGGGGGTCTCATTTTAACAAATAATGCTGACATCGCTAAAAAGCTTGCTAAAGTAGTAACATTTCCTCCGGTACTTATAGATAATGCTCATGTAAATAGAATTGCCGCATTAGGTATTACTGCAGAAGAACTACTATCTCATGGAAAAATTTATGCTAAAAAAATTATAGAGAACTCAAAATTTCTAGCTAAAGAATTACATGAAAGAGGGGTAAAGATAGCATTTGAGAACAGGGATTTTACAGAGAGCCATCAAATTTGGTTAAAGGTCGATGAAAGAGAAGGGAAGATTATTCAGGAAGATCTCGAGAGAGCAAACATAATCGTGGATAGAGGAGTACGGTTCGGGACTCAAGAGGTAACAAGGAAGGGAATCACAAAGGCCGATTTAGAGAAACTTGCTGAGATTATTAGTTCGATCATTGTAACTAAGACTAAGCCCACATATTTCTTAGAGGAAGTTAAGACGCTTGCTCGAAAGTACAGGCGCATCTTATATTCCTTTGATGTAAGAATATGAGTAATAGACGAGTAGAATCCTTTTTTATTAATTTTTGTAATTTTTAAGCTGGACAAGGGCTTTATGTCATAGTATATGATCCTAAAGCCGTAAAACATATGTTTTTGCTAGGGAAAAGCAAAAAATTATTAGCATAAAGGAAAAAAGAAAGGTTATTTCTTACTTCGGTAAACTTTAACTACGTCCTCAGGTGCATGCTTGATTAAACCGTGCTTAATAAGTTGATTTAGCATCATCTGAGATTCTTCAATTATTTGCTTTGCTCTATTATATTCTTCTTCCCATGTAGTCTTAATTCTGGCAACTCCTTGTTTCACAGACTGCATTGCAGCTGCTGCAGCTTCGTAGGGGAAGACCTCTGTTTCATCCATTCTTGGGATTATATACTCCTCATGAATACCTTTTTCCTCAGCAAATTTTGCAAGGGCGTCTCCTGCAGCAATGCACATCTCATCAGTAACTGTTTTGGACATAACATCTAATACTCCTCTGAATATCGCAGGGAACCCTAGCGAGTTATTAATTTGGTTTGGGAAATCACTTCTACCTGTTGCAACTATTTTAGCTCCAGCTTCTTTTGCTTCCCATGGCCATATTTCTGGAATTGGATTCGCTGCTACAAATACAATAGAATCCGTGTTCATAACCTGAATATCCTCTTTCTTAATGACTCCAGGACCAGGTTTACTCATAGAAATTAAAACATCAGCTCCTTTTAGTGCATCTTTTAGCATACCAGTTATATGTTCTGCATTTGTATGATTTGCCCACCACTCTTTATAGGTTCCCTTTACATCCTCTCTATGCGGGCCAAGAACACCCCGAGAATCAACGATATATAAATGCTCTGCCTTTGCACCAGCGAGTAATAAAATATCTGCGACTTTCTTATTAGCCGAACCAAATCCATTTAGTACGATCTTCGCTTCAGATAATTTTTTGTTTACGATCTTTAAAGCATTCTTTAGGCCACCATAGATTACTGCAGCAGTTCCTTGTTGATCATCGTGCCATACACAAATATCCAATTCTTGTCGGGCTTTCTCGAGAATATCAAAACATCTTGGTTTTGCTATATCTTCCAAGTTAATTGCACCAAAATTAGGCTCTATCCATTTAAGAAATTGAATCATGTCTTCGGTCTTGGAGGCCCTAGTTACTAGCGGAAAAGCATCGACGCCCCCAAGATACTTGAATAAAACAGCCTTTCCTTCCATAACAGGTAGTCCTGCCTCTGGTCCAATATCGCCTAAACCGAGAACTCGGCTTCCGTCGCTTACAACAGCAACGTAATTCCATCTATTTGTATAAGTCCAGATATCTTCAACATTCTTATTAATTTTTCTGCAAGGTTCTGCGACTCCAGGAGTATAAACCCAAGCAAAATCCTGATAACTCTCTATAGCGCATTTCGGCATAACCATTAATTTACCTCTATAGAATGAGTGCAATTTCGTTGCTATCTCTTTCCATATCATGGCCTTTTTTATTAATTCTTCCTTTGTTAACTTTTTTTCCTCTGGCATTTGTAAAACGCTCCAATAATTTTCTAAAAAAGTAATTTTTCTTTAATCTCCCTTTATAATCACACTCATATTTAATTAAGAATGTTTAAAAGCTTTGGCTAAATATTATCAAATCTTTACGAGAATTTGGTTACGCTTCATTAAAATAAGTTTTGTACCTAGAATGCTAATTGGATATTATGA
>JAGGXM010000158.1 GCA_021163045.1 Thermoproteota archaeon
GCATAATATTAAAATAATCCTGATTCTCATTTAGTAGTATTAGAACTAAAAAATTAAAAAATGTAAAAGACAATTTCTCTAATATTTTAAATATGGGGAAGCAGAGATAAGCCCCCTTCTGTATCCCGAGGCCAAGAGGCATCTCGGTCGTGGCATTTTACTCGGCGCAATATTCGTGGCCTCATTTCATAGGCCACGAACATGCTTGCTCCCTCGGTGCCGGGCCGTTTCATCGGATCCCACATACTCTTCATCAGGTTAGCTCATGGACGGTCACCCGTCCATTTCGCTGAATCATTATCATCGTATGTGGGGCGTGTCGTTTCTGTTCCCGGAGCAGGGGGTCTCCCCCTACGGCTTTCACCGTACCGATTCTCTGGGAGGGGGGACTTTCCTCAGGCTTTATTCCGCCCGAATGCCGCTTCTCTGCTTCCCCAAATATTTAGTTATTATTCGTTTTATTTATAAGGTATATTCATTATTGCTTTCGTTGAAGTTATGTAAAAACTTAGAAGTACTTTATATTCCTAAATTTTCACATAATTTAAGGGTTGATAAAAGTTTGAGGGATTAACATGAAGAATAAATCAGAGAGTAATCGCCATTTTTTAGAACTAGTATTCTCAGGCGAAACCAAGCTAGAAAAATTTATGGCATTATCAACGATAATTTTTTTAGGTATTTCCTTAACTGCAATAGCTGTTTGGTTCTTAATGCCATTTTATAATAAATACATACTTGGCATGTTTATTCCAATAATACTCTTTACTGGTACGCTTATTCTAAGAATTCAACTGTTGGAGGAAAAAGACAGAATTGCTTCTAAAAGCAATATCGAGCTCAAGAAATTAGGATTGAATCCTCAAGATGCCCGAAAATATCTAACAGCAAGATTAGAAAATAAGATATTAAAAGATTGGCTTACATTATGTTGTGGAAGTGTCTTGCTTGGAGTTTTATTAATCATTATGTTTCCATTATAGTTTTATTCTAAATTTTCCCTTTTTCTATATCACTAATTATCGACATTAATATTTCCAGCCCCTTGTCAAAAATCTGTTCTCGTATGGTTAGTGGTGGAGCAATTCGCAATGCCGATTTGCCTGCAGGAAGTAAAATTAGTCCTCTTTTAAGGGCCTCATTGCATATCTTATCTCTTATTTTAGTAGCATACTCTTTTGAGTCTTTATTTTTAACAATTTCAACTCCGATCATTAAGCCCTTCCCTCGAACATCCCCGACAATCTCTGTTTCCTCCTTAAATTCATTTAGTATGGATAAGGCTTGTTTTCCAAGTTTTGTAACTCGTTCTCCGATTTTTTCTCTCTCGAAATACTCAATATTAGCAATCGCCGCAGCCAAGGCGAGAGCATTACCTCCAAATGTTGAGCTATGAACACCCTTGGTATCGAAATCAAGTTCCGATTTTGATATCGCTGCACTAAGAGGTACTCCATTCGCAATAGACTTAGCAACAGTGATTATATCTGGTACTACGTTATAATGTTCTATAGCAAAAGGCTTTCCACTACGCCAAAAGCCAGATTGTATTTCGTCATCCACGAATAGTATATCATATTTCTCAGCAATTCGCTTAACATTTCTAACAAAGCCGTCCGGAGGAACGATATACCCTCCTTCTCCTTGAATAGGTTCCATAAATATTGCAGCGACTTCATCTGGAGGTAGAAATGTATCAAGAACTTGTTCTTCAATAAACTTTGCGCATCTAAAATTACAATTACTTGGATCTAATCCAAAAGGACACCTATAACAATAAGCATAAGGAACATGGACTACTCCTGGCATTGTATAGAAAAGGCCTCTTTTATGAACTGGTTTACTGGCAGTTAAAGCTAAACTTCCATGCGTTCTGCCATGAAAGCCTCTAATGAATGATATAAATCTAAACCGTTTGGTGGAGTATTTCGCTATTTTAATCGCAGCTTCTATTGCTTCTGTCCCGCTATTACCGAAGAAAACTTTTTTAGGAAATGCCCCAGGAGTTATTTCAGTAAGTTTTTTAGCTACTTTATATTGAAGATCATCAAAAAAATCATGTGGTGCAGAGTGTATATAACGATCTAGCTGCTTGATTATCGCATCAACAATTACCTTATTCCTATGGCCTGTATTTGTTACTGCAATTCCTGCGGCAAAATCTATGAATATATTTCCATCAACATCTTCTATTATATCATTTTCAGCTCGAGATATTACTAAGCTATCAAATCTTGTCGTCGTTATAAGATATTTTTTACTCTCACTAATAATTTTCTTTGCTTTTGGTCCTGGAATTTCTGTTTTAATCTTAGGAATTTCTCCCAATGTACTCACCCAAAGCATGTTCTAAAAGAATTTTTATGTTGTCTTATATTTTAACCTCTTAAAAGTTAATATACTACTTCATAGCTATGCATATATTTCGTAGAGTGGGATATTCATATATCTTTCCTGCGCTATAGAAAGCGTTATTGGAGCCGCCGGCGGGCTTTGAACCCGCGACCTCGGGATCTCTTGGAATCGTTTCTTACAAGTCCCGCGCTCTGCCCAGCTGAGCTACGGCGGCATACTATTGATTTAGTTCTCTATTCTCTTATTTAAAAAAATTTCTGTAGTAAAAAATTATAGTAATAAGCCCCAAGACAGCAAAATTAAAAATAAGCTGATGGATACCAAAACCGTGTATGCTAAGAAAAGTGCTAAGTCTTTATATTTAACTTGATTTGGAGCGTTATATGCCCGAAGTATTACACTTATTATTAATATTAATCCTACAACTAACATAAGCCACCCAATAATACCTGAAACTTCAAGCCAGAAGTTCATATATATCCCTCCAGTGATAATTAAATTACGTTGCAATTTCGTGCTCAATATGATCCCTGATTTCTTGTATCCTTTCTCTGAGAGATTCTATATTAATATTAATAGGTTTCCCTTCAACCCAGACCCATTTACCATCGACCATTACTCTTTCCACAGCATTTCTATCCATAGCATAAACGATTCTTGAATATATATCATGCTTTGGCCATGCTGAAATTACTTTTTTCGCATTTAGAACCACTAAATCAGCAAATTTATTAATTTCAATAGATCCTATTTGGTTTTCTAATCCAAGAGCCCGCGCCCCATTAATTGTGGCCATCTTAAGGACTTCTCTGGCCGAAACTATTTTTGGATCTAGATTATTACCCTTATGTATCAAAGCTGCTAAATGCATCTCTCTAAACATATCTAATCGATTATTACTTGCAGCACCATCGGTTCCTAATGCTACATTAATGTTATAAGAAAACATTTTGTCTATTGGTGCAATACCACTTGCTAACTTTAAATTTGATATGGGATTATGAAGAACATTAACTTTATAATGCGAAAGAATTTGCAGATCATTTTCGGTCGGCCATACAACGTGAGCGGCCATCACGTTTTCGCCTAAAAAACCGATAGATTCTAAGTATTGAATCGGTGTTTTTCCTGTTTTTTCTTTAATTTGTTGAACCTCACTTTTAGTTTCTGATAGATGTATATGAACTCTAACCTTCTTCTTTTTAGCTAACTCTGCTACTCTCCTAAGGAGTTCCTCAGAGCATGTATAAGGAGCATGTGGACCATACGCAAAGAAAAGCCTTTCTTTTAGCTTTTTATCTATATTCCATAATTTCTCCAAATTTCCTAGAAAGTCGTGCGCTTTCTTTATCTCCTTCTCGGGTGTTCGATCTTCTGAGACTAAATCAAGTATTCCGAGGGACAGGACAGACCTAACGCCGGTCTCTATTGTTGCTTGTGCGATTTTTTCCATAAAGTAGTACATCTCATTAAATGTTGTTATACCCGAAGATAACATTTCTGAGATGCCATACAAACTTCCATAATATACATCATCCGCATTAAGGCAGGCCTCTGCAGGAAAAATGTATTTATTTAACCAAGTCATTAAATCTACGTCATCTTTAAGGCCTCTAAGTATTACCATTGCAACATGCGTATGAGCATTAATTAGACCTGGTATAATTATCCTTCCTGGAAGTTCTACTATCTCTTCTGCGTCTTTTGGTTTTTCCTTGCTGATTTCTGATATGACTCCATTTGTTATTCCCAGATATACATCCCTAAGTATTCGCATATTTTTATCCATAGTAACAACAAGAGATGGATGAAGGACATACATAGATATCACACCAAATTTTCAATTGTTCATAATATCACACACATAACTTTAATTTATCCTAAAAATTTTATTCGTAGATTCAGATTGGTGTAAGATCCAACAAAAATCTATTTACCTTTATAATTCTTATTCCACGAATCGGTGCTAAACGCACGAAGCTTTCTTGAGAAAGAGATGAAATATTGAATCCCCCAACCATATTACTGAATGCTGGCAGAATTATCCATTTTAGTTTATCTCCCGTTTCTGTCACAGCATTAATAACGACCCATGCTTTTAGAGGAATATTACGCGAATTACCTATAGAAACTTCTGGATGGTAATGCCCACTAATTAAAATCTTAGTTTTATCTGGTAGATTATGCTTCTTATGTCCATGTACAATTAGTATTTTGTGATCCTTAATATGTAGTATGTACTGGCCATCTATTTCAACCTTATTTAAGAGGCCTTTATCAAGGAGCTTCTCAAGCTTGCTATCGTGGTTTCCTTTAATTAATATTACTTTTTCTACGTAATTTAAAATGTCTTCTAAGAAACTGGAGATATCCTTTTTTGTGTGATACATATCCAAGATAGAATCTTTTAAATCCCCAGCGATGATTAGTTTCTTGACCTTATTTTTCTTCAATATTCTTATCAGTTTTACTTTTTCTAGATTTATTAAATCATTCCTTGCCTTATTATCATAGAAATAAGAAAGCCCTAAGTGGAGATCCGAAATAAGCAGGATTTTATGATCTATAACCAGTGCCGGTTGATTCGCTATCGGATCTATAAGGCTCATATTTTACTACCTATTCCCTGGAATAATTCATGATGCCGGGGGCGGGACTTGAACCCGCGAGGCGATAACGCCACTGGCTTTCTATAAATACTCCAGGCCAGCGCCGTGCCAGCTCGGCAACCCCGGCAATCTATAAGATAACTTTCGGTATTACTGCATTTATATTATTTCTTTGGTTTTACATTTTGTAAGACATACTCTGATTCTTAAGTGTAAAGATTTATTTTTTAAGTATTATTGGGTATATAACCATAAGACCAATAATGGATTTCTTGGTGAATGATTTGACAGATATTTTCTCGTTAGATTTCCTCTTATACATACTACCGATTCTCTTAATAGTCCTTTTACCAACAATAGTCTCTGTAATTAAGGGAAAAAAGGATTTAGAAAAGGCGATAAAAGCATATGCACACAGCTTAGATGCTTTTAAAAATGAATTTAAGAATATAATTCTAAGCGAGGATCTTACTGCACAAGCATTGACAATTGAATATATGTTTAAGACGAAAGAGATCAAAGAAGCTGTACTGACAATTAATTTAATAGAAAGACGTACCTATGTATATTATCTTACAAAAATCTTCAGAAAAATACCCGATACTGCTGTCATCAAAGTTAATTTGAATAATCCTCCCGCATCAGCGCTGTACGTGATACCTAGACGTAGGAAAAAAATATTATCAAAAATTGTCGGGTATCTAGCCAGACTAAAAGAAGTTAGCCTCGGCAGTATTAACAAAAATTATGTAGTAACAAGCGATGATCCAAGGACGTCGAAGCAATATATTTCACGAGAGATTTTAAGTTCTATACTACGATTGAAAGAGAACCTACTCTACTTAATAGTAGATTATACTAGACCTAATCTTGAAATTAATTTTGAGGTAACAGAGAAGAATCCAGATAACATAAGAGACGCTCTGAAGCTAATTGTCACCTTAAGTAGAAATCTCAGTAAAGTAAAGAGTAGAGGAAAGGAAACCGAGGCCCTTCGGTTTATTCGTAGAAGTTTACAGTCATAAATTTTTCATTATTAATTATTTTTGCCTTTATTGCTTTCAGTTAAATTTTCCTCTTCCTTAGTTTCTAGATGCTCTAAGAGAAGCTCTGTTTTTTCTTCCTCGCTTTTAAGCCCAAGTAGTTCGTTTAAGAACTCATCATCTAGAAGTCCATAGTCGATCAAGAATTCCAAGTCTTCATAATCTATTCTGCCCTGGTTCTTTAATTTTTCTCTAATTTCCTGTAATCTGAAATGAATTATCTTTTTAAGTTCCTCTTTCCGTCTAAGTCCTTCTTTTTCTTCTCTTATTTTACCGATTTTACGCAACGTTTGTATAACTTTATTTCGAACCTCTCTTATTGATGTCAAAGACTGATTTAACTTATCAATTTCTTCTTTTATACGCTGAACTTCGGCATGAAATTTATCTGCTTCCTTTTTTTTCTCCTCTCTGATCTTTATAAGTTCTGATAATTTTTCATCGATTTTCTTTCGTTCCTCAAAGTATATAGCTAAGGATTTTCTTATAGCACCTAAACGAGTTCTATATTGTTCTAATTCGCGTTGAAGCTGAATCTGCTTTCTCCACTTTTCTTCTTTAGTCTTTAGTTTTTTTAATGTGTTAGATAAACGCATAATTCTTTCTGTTAACCGTTTTTCTATAGGATCTGGTAATGTTTGCGTCTGAAGAACCCATTCTAGCCTTTTAATTTCTCCCTCTAATTTTTTTGTTCTTCTATGATCATAACCTTTTAATTCTTTTTCTAGGAGGCTCATATTTTCCTGAATTTTACTTATCTCATCCTTTA
>JAGGXM010000135.1 GCA_021163045.1 Thermoproteota archaeon
AGCAAAAAACTCGTCTCGTTTATAAACACAAATCTAGTTTGGGTCATGTTAAGATTTTCATTAATATTCCCTATTTCTACTACAAAACTTTCATTCCATACAGTATTATTTCCCCAAAAAACTCTTTTTTCAACGATAAAGCGATTCATAGGCGAATCAAAAAGATATTCTCTAGCATATACTACGATTCCTATGGCTTTAGAATCTTCCTTATCTAAATTCATAACCATGATTTATGCATGGATATCATAGTCGTTAGCGCTAGAACTTAATGTATACCAATTTTCAGCTGTAATATTGATGTACCTTCTTGCGAATACAAAAAGAGCCTCCCCTTCAATCTTTATATGTTCTATTGTTAAATTCATATAACCTCGATTCTGGGAAATATTAAAATAGGAATATACGAACGTAGATTCATTAATTTTCCTAATTGAGATCGGTTCTCCGATAAGATTCTTATGATAGTAAAAATTGTGTGTTTTATTTCTCAAAACTAATGTTCCATTTTTAAAGCATAAAGCCACAATATTCTTTTTAAAGAACATTTCTACAGAGATTAAATTCTGCTGATACACTCTGTCATTTACCTTTTTAGACACATAATCATAAATCACTATAGTCTGATTACTTAACCAAATGTACGCGCCATCTGAGGCTATTCTTCCATGGATAATATTTCTAGAAGGCACAGAAATATTTAGGATAATGCTTCCATTTGATGTAAGTAGTATGGCGCGATGTTTCGTATAAATTAACATGCGTTGTGGTGTTAAATCGTACATTGCGGGATTTATGAGATATGTTCTATAGTTCCAACCATTATTAGTAAAATCGAAAATAAGAAGCGTACCATATTTGCTTATAATATACGCATTTTTCTTACTGTTAAGATCTACAAAGGTATCATTGTCTATTACATTAGATGTTATAGAATTATTCTGCACATCAATTACGTCAGCAAAATTTTTGTATATCGTTAGGATTTTTTTCCTTTTACATATGGCTATACTGCTTTTTCTAGAGATTACTCTAGTCGACGAATTGCTGGAGAAAAATATTGATAAATCTGTTATATTTCTCATGAAAATATCGGATTGATTATCCATGTCAATGTCATCGCAAATCTGTATGAAATCAGAATGTAGATAACTCTTTCGCCCCTGAGAATCTATCGATAATATTGATAACACACTAGTTACGTTAGTTGCATTTAAAATGTATAGCTTAATGGCAAAGTTTGGATCGCCATTAAAGGTATATATAGCATTCTGATCCAACCATGTTCCGTTTGAAAACCACAGAAATGGAGTACTAGCCTCTTTTATGATCGAGTTCGATATTTCTAGAGAATTAGTATCTAATATTCCAACAAAACTTTTCTCATAACCAAGATTATCAGTGAAGTTTCCAAGTATATATAACCTTCTATCGACAAAGAGAACATCACCTACGCGAATTTCATAGCTTTCGGAATCAATTTTTATTGTCGCATTTGCCTCAGTAATGCCAGAATTTAAGCCAATTATACCGATTTCATTAGTACCGTAATTCCATAGAAAAACTATAGATTCGCCATTTTCATCTATTCCTACGTCTATATATGAATAATTTCTTGCTGAGGAAATTACTGTTGCGCATGTTCCATTATTCTCGATAATTTCTACTGTATTATTATTTAGTCTAATAAGTTCTTCAGCACCATCATCATCGAAATCAAATGTTGCATATTTACCTCTATTTTGTAATTTTACTCCATTTATAGGAAAGATCAGCATATTCTTTGAAAGAAATACAGGAATGAATTCATGATTTTCTTGTTCTAGTATGTAAAATTTCTCAATAGGATCATAGATATCAATAACTTTACGCTTAAAAAAGCTTCTAAATAGTATTCCAGAGTTATTCGAAGTTTCCACAATAAGGTCTGGATAGGGATTTTCTGCCTCAGTATCCGAAATGAGTTCATTATCATCAACGATCTTCGTCATATTCCTTACTGATATTGATTTATTCATATCGTTGTTTATTGCATTAACATCATCTATTATAAGGATCCCTGAACTGCTAAGTAATATGATAATGAGAATAAAGAAAGATTTACTGTGCATATCCAAACTACCTTCTAGTCAGTCGCTATTAGTAAGACTCAACAAGGTATCTATAATAACATCAATTCTTTTGCTCTTTTTTAATTCTTATTGAAATCCAACGCTTATTCTTTCTTAAATTCTAGAATTTAGAAACTCATATTTAATAGCAGATTGATTTCGTTATTTTATAAACAAAAATTAGAAGAATAAATTAATTTTCGGGGCGGTTTAATATATTTCTTTCTTCTTAGCCCAAACTTTATTTTTAAGTTCATTAAACAAACTTACTTCACGATGATGCCATTCCTTAAACTCTTCCGGTGTTCTCGGATAATTACCATAGAGTGCATCTACCCTTTCCGCTAAACGAAATGCATCAAAAGCCTTCCAGAAAAAGCGTGGCCTAAGGACAAAATCCAGATTACTAAAGCTTAATTCTGCTAGATGTCCAAGATCCATTGAGAGCTTTTTAGGTATCTTTGAAGTAAAAGTATATAGTTCAGCGTCCCCCATGCCTTGAGCGAATATTCTTATTACATCAAGAATTGCTGAGTATTTCCCATAACTTGATAGATACTCTACATTATATGGCCAGAGATCTTCTATTGGAACAATCTCTTCCCTTGCTGTTTCTAGAGCCTTACGAATATTCTTTGCCGCGATTATCGCAGCATTTATGCAACCAGCGATTCCACCCCCAACAATGGGATTTCCCTGGCCTGCGGATTGTCCCACTAATACAAAGCCGCTATACACTAGTGAAGTTAGTGGACGTCTAGTTACGAGGTATCTCGCTTCGGTTGAAACATTTTTACCCTCAAGAAATAAAATACCTTTTAACAGCTTTGTCCGTTCCTGTAATCTGAGCTCAAAACCTCGACCTAACTGGATTCCAATACCAAGCCGAACCAATCTGTCACTAATTGAATGATACCAAGCATATGCACCTGGAGCAATATCAGATCCAATAAATACGTGAAGTCGGTTATCAGAAATTTCCTTCTGTCTTAGAAATTCCTCGACATAGGTATAAACTAAATCATCTTCATCAATTATTGCATCTTCATATAAGTTTCTAAGCTGCTTTCTTAAGGTTGCTTGTGCACCAGTAGCATCAACTGTAATTCTAGCAGTTAATTTATTTACTCTCTTGCCTCTAAGACCCACACCAAAAACACCATTTGAGGATATATCTAATTTCATTGCAAGATGTTTATCTATAACTCGTACATTTGAGTCTTCTAGTAGGTTTACTATATGCTTACTAAGATCTAGTCCATCTAGAATCACTAGGTTCGTTTCTATCACTGATAATTCTTTTCCCTTAGCGTCCTTTATACTTATCTCTTTTATATTATATAACTCCTCCTCATTAATATCCAATCCTAATAATTTAAGCGTCTTTGGTTCCACTAGGGTGTGTTTTAATTGATTCCAGAAATCTTCCTTTCTAGCTACATCAATAAGACCAATATCAAAACCTTCTTGACCTAGATATGATGCGAGAAGAGCTCCAGCTGGGCCAGCTCCGGTAATTACAACATCCAGATCCGGCTTTAACGCCACACAGATTCACCCTCGAAATTCCACTCCGTACTGTCTTGTGTATATTTTTTTCCAGAGAAAATATTTGTATAAAATGACGCCCGAAAGCAGACCTCCTAAGTGTCCAAAATGACCCCAAATATCAAACGGAAATGCAAGTATGCCGAGAATTAATTCGACTAGAGCGATCATATAAAGTAAGTTCTTGGCTTTTCCTTTATATGGGATTATGATAAACGGTGGTAGGAAAAAGAAAAAGATCATTTCTGTATTTGGTCGATCCATTGCTAGGACTGAGAATAATCCAAGTATTGCCCCAGAAGCACCTAGATAAAGCGTATCCATAAGAAAGCCTGCACGAGGGTTTATATAAGGTAATGTTATTGCTGCTAGGAGTGTAAGCAATGCTGCTGAGAGACCACAAATAATAAAAGTTAGGATATAATCTCTCGATCCCAGCCAAGCTTCGACATACCGTCCAATAAAATATAGTACTATAGCGTTTGAAAGTAAATGTATTAAATTAGCATGTATAAACATATAGGTGAAAATGGTCCATACAAATATGCCTCGTATTAATAAGAATGGAACAAGACCTAGATAGATGTAAATGCTATCTATACTGATATTAAATAACCAAGAAAAAGTATAGCTCATAACGAATAATATTACAAATACCATCAGAATTATTTTCGTTATAGGAAAGAACAAAAAGAATCGCCGAATCTGAGCCGATAACGAGTGTGATGCTCTTCTTCTAATTCCACTAGGACCATACCAATCCGTATTATCAAAATTCATAATAGATCCTTCCAGAAGACCTTATTATTAGGCGTCTTAAAATAATTAAATTAAAAAGTAATTTATAGCCAGAATTTAGGAGCTTATTTGCTCTTTGCTTTTACTTTAATTTTTTTCCATTCAGTATAACCACATCGCCCACAGCTCCATCGATCTTCATGCTCAGCAAGGAAGACCCCAGAGCCACATACTGGACAATATTTTCTCAATCTCTTGACAGCGGTTCCTTCTACTTTGAAAAGCTTCGATACTAAATATGGCTTCTTTGTTCTTTTTTTCTTTTTACCTGCTCTTTTTTTCAATTTTTGTTTCTTCTTAACTTTTTTACCCAAGCTCTTCTCCTCCCTATAAATTTATACTCTATTTTTCCAATATTCCATTTCTAATTAAAATATGCCTAGGTTCAATTTCCAGCAATTTGTCTTTACTCTCATATACAAAAATCTCAGACTTAGCATCATTAACTCCGAAACTCGTAATAACTCTACGCACAACTACCCGCTCAATCGGTACGCCTAGAAGTTCTGCTGCCTTCTCTCGAATTAGTTTTCTATTTGGGGTTCCCTCATCCTTATGCCTAACCATAAAGGTGTATTCAATACGATATAATAATTTGTTTTCTCGTTTGTCTATGATCTCAAGTTCCATGCAAACACCTTATCGTCAACTCATGTGGATTTTTATTATCTTCGATTTTTAGTATAGTTGTATATTTAATTAGTAACTAAAAATTCTGTGCAACAATTTATAATTTATAAGTATTTTATGTCATCAAAATCCAAAGATGTAGATCAACCTCGGTGTAGCAAAATGATCATAGAAGGCGTTCAAAAGATATCACCAGCGAAATTTTTTGCAAGTAATAGAAGTATTGCGGGCTTTGGGAACCCAGCAAAAGCATTATATACCTCTGTGCGAGAGCTTGTAGAAAACGCTTTGGACGCTACAGAATCAATGAACGTCTTACCATATATAAGAATTCGCCTTAAAAGGCTTGATGAAGAAGAATTACAGAAAATTGTTGGAATTCCAATTCATTTGACGAAAAAACTGGAAGAATTATCTCAAACTAAGCAAAAGAATAGGGAGAAAGAGAAAAATGATAATGAAATATTCGAGTTAGTAGTATCTGATAACGGAATTGGAATGAAATTCAAAGAGATCCCTGTACTTATGGGACAGGTTTTAACATCAACGAAATACCAACTAATTCAGAAAAGGGGGCGCTTTGGTTTAGGAGGCAAAATGGTATTTATTTATTCCATGCAGGAAACAAATATGCCCGTCGAAATTTGGAGCGCTAGAAAAGAGGATATCTTTGTTTCGCATTATATTCTTAAGATAGACCTTGAAAGAAACGAGCCTATAATTATTTTATCTGAGAAAATCAATAAAAAGAAGTTTAGAGACCCCTGGGGAAAGGAATTCTCTCATGGAACGATCATTAAGGTCTATGTACTCGGGGATTGGCAAAGATCTCGTAAATTTATAATGGAGTATTTTAAACGCATGGCAATTATAACGCCTTACGCGACTTTTATATTTGAGGATCCTAACGGAGGATCTCATGTTTTTGAACGTGTAGTTGAAGAGATGCCCAAACCACCAAAGCCTACTAAATATCATATGCAAGGTATAGATTCCCAGGTTCTCTTGGAGTTATTAAAGCGTACTAAGAAAAAAAACATACTCTCGTTTCTCATTACCGAGTTCCAAAGGGTGGGGAAAAAAACAGCGTTATCCTTCCTGGAGTTAATAGGTATTAGTCCAAATACTCCGATATCAAAAATTCGTAACAATGATAAATTAATCGCAACTATCGTAGAAGCTGCCAGGAAATTTAATTTCATGAGTCCAGATTCTAGTTGTCTCTCACCTATTGGTGCAGAACTTCTAAAAAAAGGTATTTCTAAGGTTCTTAATCCAGAGTTTGTAAGTGTAATTAGTAGAAAACCATTTGCATACAATGGACACCCTATGATTGTAGAAATCGGAGTTGCTTATGGTGGTAACATTGCCCCAGGGATCCAACTTTATAGGTATGCCAATCGAGTACCTCTCCTCTATAAAACAAAAAGCGATGTCTCTTGGAAAGTAATTGAGGAAATTGACTGGAGTATCTATAAGATAAAACGCGATGAGACTCCTTTAGCCATCTTTATATCTATAGTTAGTACTAAGATCCCTTTCTCAGAAACATCGAAAGATTTCATAGATGATGTAGACATTCTTCATCGCGAAATTAAATTAGGCATTCAAGAAGCTTTACGGGATATTCGTTCATATATTATTAAGAAGGAGAGAATTATAAGAAAGACTAAGCGAAGAGAACTGTACTCTAGATACGCAAGTAAATTAGTTAGAAGTCTAGTAAGCATCGCTAGAACAAACCACGTGTTAAAAGATTCCCCAGAAATTACCGAAACCAATCTTTTTGCAGCTTTAATGGATTTAATTGATAGGAAAATGACAGAAGAAACTATTGGAATGCCAAAAGAATCACCTAAGGTTAAAAAAGAGAAATTAAATAAATCCGGTGACCTTATTGCCGAATCAAATTAACACCTATAAAAATCGCCAATTTTTCTTAATAATTGTGGCTAGCAACGCGTTCATATACCTCAGAAATTTCGAGCTCCCAAGGGATTTTATCGCATATAGTGGTCATAAGAACCTGAAGCGAAAACCCGATGAAATCGAGACTCTTATATATGGCGCCTCAAATTCTTGGTTAAAGATTATTAACTCAACTTTCTTAATTACATCTCCAGACTTACTAGATATCTTTAAGCATAAAGAAATACTTGGAGACTTTTCCTGTATCCCGTATATACAAGGAGAACTTAAAAAAGACTACATAGAGATTTATAGAGATCCTTTAGGATTTCATCCACTTTATTTTGGAAGATTACCTGACGGGTTTATCTTTGCACCACGAAAGGAATGGATTCAAAAAGTTGGATCCTCACCAGACAAAATAAATCCGAATGTAAAAATTTTTTGTGACTTTTACTCGATCAAATTTGAGAGGCATACAATACATCCTAAAGAGAATGCATCCGCATCCCCTAAAAAAGCAGTAAATCGTTGTATAAACACAGTAATAAAGAATCTTCATAAAGATTCTATGATTTCAATTATAAATTTTGTAAACTCTATTGAAACATTAATCATTACCCGATACTTTGTAGAGAGAGGCATTAAAAATATTGAGATCATATACCCATATACATCAGAGGGCGTCTCTAGAGAGCTAAAGAAGGCTATTAATAGTCTTAATATGAACATACCCATAAGGTATCTAAAATTTAAGATTTCCAGAAGCATAATATCCGCGCTTTCTGAACTCATAGAAAGATCTCCATTTCAACAAATGATCTTCTCTGTACCATTATATTTAATTAGAAGAGAGTTTATGAATAGCATAAAGAGACTTATAATTTATCCTTTATTGTATGGACTACGGGCGCCCATCGAGAATAGTATACTTTCTGAAATTTTGGAGACCGAATTTAAAAGTTTCTGGCCAAATTATTTTATAAATCCATTCTTATGCGATACCCAGCAACAGTTGAATTATATAGTACGGAATCCTGATGAATATCTCCTCAGGCTGTGGACTGATGCTTCATTGCCAGAAAAATTTTATTATCACCTTAAAGACATTGATATAAGAACTTTTAACGACCATATAAGAT
>JAGGXM010000095.1 GCA_021163045.1 Thermoproteota archaeon
AGAAATACAAAGCGACTATCGAAAACATACTAGCAAGCGGATCAAACATCCCCCAAACACTTGAAATGAAAATCACATACGGATTAAATAGCCATAAATTTTTGATTAAATCGATTGCATAATTTTTATTGTCGAGTAGTTTAATCAGTACTAGAGAGATTATAAGATCCGATCCTATTAGAGGAAGTTTTAAAAGTGTATCTAGTATCGGTAGCCTTGGTGGTATGAAGTACATGTATGCATCATAGAATTCTGTTCCTTCGAAGAACCCGCCCCAGAGAGTTGATTTATCTGTTGGAAGTTTGTATGCTGTAGAGATCACGAAGATCGCAAATGAAATTAACGAATATAGAAAGTATAGTGGAGGATATGCCCATTTAAATACTCCGGGAAAACTTTGTGGTATACCGGGATAGAATGGGTTATCCCCATATAGATATAAAGCGGAGGCTAAACGATAGATATACATGTCATATCTATGTTCAGTAAGCGGCGCCAAAATAATTCTGATAGCAAAGGCGTAAAGTAATGCTTTCTTTAATTTTGATTTTATTTCTTTTTCATTTTGCTTATCAGTAATATGCTCTTTTTTAGACACTAAGAGAGAAAAACCGAGTAATATAATCGCTCCAACAAAGCATAGAAGTGGGGAGATCGTATATTCCCTAACTAAAACATCGATTATATTGGAGATAGACACTTCTACTCCATTTATTAATATGGCTCGTATATAGATAATTCCTGATTTTGCCCAAAATGAATATATTTTTATGGCGATTCTAGTGGATCCATCTCCATCTAGAATTTCTCTTTCCGAAAGATTCCCCCAAGTCTCCTTATCGTAACTGTATTGAATTACTACCAGACTATTATTTTCAATTAATGTTGAATACGAGAGTTCTAGGTTGAGGTATAATGTGGGATCTGTACTTGGAATTCCTAGGGGAAAATAGAATACAACTCTTGTTGCTCGTAAGGTGATCTCGTCCGAAGTTATACTTGAATTCCTCAGTTCATATTTTGCAGTAAAGGAAGTACTCTCATTATATAACGGGATGTAAATCATCGCCCCAATTATAATTAAGGCGATCCCTAGGACTACTGTATATCTCTTGTACTTTATGATATATTCTGTTATTTTCTGCATCTATAACACCATAAGTTATAGTAGCCACCGACTTTGTCAAATACATATCCATAGATTAGTCTATTTATTTTTAGTATATTCAATAATCATAGATTTTTCATCTATAATATATTTTTTTGATAATTATACTCATATACATTTTAAAAAATGTTAAGAGGGTTTCTCTTAACTTTAATAAGATTAGGATATATGTCTAAATTTTACAATGAAATATATCACTAGAAATGTAGTCCAACTAATTGTTAAAATTTGTGAGAGCAATAGTGAGTAAAACTGTAGATAGTACGAAACAATCAGCAAATTTATTGTAATTATAAAGTAATCAGGGCTACCAAGGACAATACGAAACTCTAGTCCAAAAATTTTCCTAGTCTTTCTATCGCTAATAGATTCTTCCCCTTTTCTAGCTTTTTCTAGCATATAAGATAACGCTATATTAGAGTATGCAAAATAGACGAAGAAGATTACTGCTATATAAAAGGTATACGATACAAAACGTTTTAGAAGAGCCGCAAAAATCATCGCAAAGCCAAAAGAATCCACAAAACTATCTAGCAATCTTCCCTTGGCGCTAGTCTTATTAAACAATCTGGCAATTGCTCCGTCCATGCAATCGAATATCGGCGCCATATTGAATGCAATCAAAAACAGTAGGAACCACAAGTCAATTCCATATACTTTATTCTGAAGAATTACAGAAAACGGTTCTATCGGATATATAAACAAAAGAAGAGCCGCTGATGTATAAAAAATCAGCGTTATAATAGTAATTTTATTCGGATTTACCGGCTTTCTTATAATTTTCTTAAATATCAGATATGCTAAAGGTCTGTAAAAAAAGAGTGCAAAAATGCCATCGCCCATTTCTGTTTTAAAAAATGCATCCACTATTTTCTGTTTTTCATATCTATCATACAATTTTATATCCTCCTTTTAGGGTGCCAATTTGAGCATAACTCTTATCAAGCTCTTAGAAAAAATACGAGCAATTGGTATTTTGCTCAGCATATTATTAAGGTAGTCTATCTCTTTCTTTGATAAAACACGCAAGAATACAATTAATAAGAAATACATCCCGATCCCGATAATACCACTAACGCTGATTCTCACAAGAAGCTGTAGGATTTCGCCATCGAGCATGAATATCGATAAACGCATCATAAAAAGAGCTACTTCCTTTACTAAAATTAAGGTAATAAGACCAGATAATAAGATTTTTAGCTGCGATGTGATACTTATGCGAAATCCATACTTTTTATGAACCCATAAATACCCGATAGCAGTTCTTCCTATATATGTTACAATAATCGCTCCTATAAACGAAAAAACGCCCAAAATCTCTATCGTTACTACCATAAAAAGCAAGCCAAAACCTAATGGAATCAAGCCTATTCTCGCAACCTCTTTTGGCTTTCGAAAACCTAATAAGACTCCCGAAATTACGTATAATCCAAAGGCAGATAAAAACAATATTGCTGTTAACATAGATACATAAACTCCAGTAGTCACAAAGGCGCTTCCAAAGAATAAATCTACAAGATCATTCGCCACGCCAATAAACAGTCCAGCAATACCACATATCATAATAGAAGCAAATTTAACTGCTGTAGTAAAGGATTCTGATGCTTCGTTTATACTCTCTGTTAATGCAGCAAGCTTCGAAAAGCTTGGAGTTATTCCTGATATTACTGAACCTGCAACTCCATTTAGTGCGGTGAATAAAATATTTGCTGCAGCATAATTTCCATACTCATAGAAAGATAATGTACTTGCTGCTATTGCATTAAAAAGCTGAATACTAAGTCCTGAAACTATTGTAACTAAGCCATAGGGAATCCCATATGATAGCAATTCCTTAAGAAAATGTGTGGTATTGCTGCTATGCCAAGGCACTTTAAGAAATGTTATAAAAAGGGCCGCAAAAGCGTGAAGAAGCCAGCCAATCACCTGCCCTAGAAGAGCTCCAAAAACCCCGAGTCCGAACATCAGAAAGAGTACCGACAAAGAACCTCTGACTATAGAGAATATAACAACTAATGAGGCAAGATATTCAGGCTTTTCTATTCCAAGCATTATTCCTTGAAATGCGGCTAAAATTCCTCCGGTGAAAATTACAACCGCGGAAATTCTAATAAGAAATGTCGCTTCAGGCTTACCTAATAGGATTGCGATATGATTTGCGCTAAGTAATATAGCGAAAAATAAGGAACTTCCCATCACGAACTCAAAGAAAATCGTTGCCTTAACATAGCCACTATATGATTCGTTCTTAGCCCGTCTGTATGGTATGTAATGCATTGCAGCAATAAAGATACCCCAATCACGAAATATTGCTGCAATGGATGTAGGTACTCCTGCTACACTATAGAGTCCATATCCTTGGGGCGTGAGCATTCTTGCTATAATGAACATAAATAGCGCAGAAATCGTATTTCCGAAAAGTAGTCCCATACCTAAGAAGAATGTAGATCTGGCCGCACTACTACCGAGATCACCCGCTTTTGACATCATACTCCCTTTTGTCTGCCTCTAATTATTGCTGCTATTATCTCTAGTAATAATATAACAATAAATTTGCCATACACACGATATGGATCGTATAATGGACAATATTCAACAATATCAAGATATTTAGGTCTTATGCAAATCTCTCGTAGAATTCGAAGGAAATCTATCGGGTTTGCTCCAAAAGGTTCTGGAACTCTAACAGCTGGGAAATACATCATGTCGAAAAAGTCCAAATCTAAACTGATTATCTCTGCATTTATAAGTGATTTTCTTATAACATTCGATTCTGGTGGATAATATCTCACATTATATTGATCGGCTCTTTTAATTTCTTCTTTAAGAGTAGAATAGCCCCTAAAACCAACAACTCTGGCACTTACATTTTTTTTCTCTAAAATTAAACGAAGAGCTGCTGCATGTGAATATTCTTCAGTCTCCTGAATTTCACCAGACTTCGCTAAATCAAGATGTGCATCTAGCCATAGAATATTCTGAAATGAAATCTCCTTCAATGAATAAAATGTAGTTATATGATCGCCTCCGATAATTATAGGTAGTCCGCCCGCGTTAATAACCTCTTTAACCGTAAGCGTGATTTCATCTCTATCATAATCCCCAAGATCAACCAGATCATAATCAAATAAATCAAAATCCAAGGCAGGAATATATCCAGTATATTCAATAGATACTTTTCTTATAGCTTTGGCTGCTAAATCGTTACCGCAGGATGAATGCATGCTTTTTGATGAAATTTTAGATCCTATTATAGCAATAGTTCCTTTTACAATATTTTCGACTTTTTCAGAGGGTATTCCAAAGAAAGTTAATTGTTCGGACAACTCGCTTCACTTTATTTATTGCTCCTCTTTATCGCTTCTTGTTAAATAAAATTTCTCATACAAATACTTACCAACTTCTTTTACAAATATCTCTTTGTCTAGAAGTAGAAAGACAGGGCATTTATCACGAATTTTTTCGATAACTGAGTCTCTGATCATGCCAGGTTGTACGCCAACAATTGCTACAAATAATGGCTTTTCAGAAAGGTTGATATAAGTCTGAACGATATCTAATATCTTCTGATCATCTTTAAGATCGTCTACTAGAAAAACTAATCCTTTAACTCTTGAAAAAACCTTCTTAACTATAACTTCTGGTGATTTTTCTAGTAAAATCCCTGTTGCACTTAATTCTAGATGAAGTTTAACATTACCTCCAATATTACTTTCTACAGATTCATGCCATACCAGAAGCCCGATATTTTCTGTAGTCAATTTAAATGCACTCGGGTCCGCAAACTCATTTATTTTCTCTAGAGAACCCATTATAGCAAGACTTACAGACATGTTTACAACTATAGGTTTCTCTTTAGGGACCTCTTCCTTGATCTCTTTCTTGATTTCTGCCTTTATTTCTACAGGGGGTGGCAACCCTACTACTTTCCCTCTTACGATATATCTTTTTTCTAACTCATTAATTAAAGATGTTGCAAGACGTATATTTTTAAAATTAGAAGCTTGTTTTAAACCATCAATAAGGATTTTTCTGATTAGTGGTTCTTTAGCCAAGTCTAGTAGATCACATACAAACTCGGAATTAGATAACATTATTTCCAAAATTGATAGTGCACTTAGTTTCTTTTCATCCTGTTTAATAAGCTCTAGACCATTATGAAGCCCTTCTCTAAAGCTTCTGATCGGCATTAACCCCATTTTACGTCTAATAACGATCGATATCGCTGTTTTTCTATCTACTTGAGCCCACGCTAATATTGCTGCGAGGATCAGATCTAAAGAGTTTCTGCTAGGTTTGGTGAATTCATCATAGAGAACCTTAAAGTACGGTTTAAGCAAACTAGATCACCAATTGTGAGACTGATCTGTAGCTATTAATTATACATCCATATTAACTATTTGATTCATACTACCTTTTTTATTTTACTTTTAATATTCGTGATTAAAAATTAATTTAAACTCAATTTCTCCTAAATATCTAGTAGAATTCTTTTTTTATAAAAGGCGCCAAGGCACAAACCATTGCATCTTCAAATGCCTGAATTCTATCATAGATGTTATTGGTGAAAAAACCTATTGCCCCCATTTTTTCGCCCAAATTTTTTATCCCAGATATAAGATACATTGCATCCTCCAGTTCCTCTACCTTTCCAGAGAGCACCAATTCAACGACCCTATCCGGTAAAGGAAGGGAAATTGTAGATGCTATGCTTATCTGGCCGTTCTTTACAATAGCTACCCAGCCCTTCACAAATGATCCAAAACTATACTTAACAATTCCACCTTCTAATCCGACTCCAAAAGCCCCTCTTTCTTTCCTAGCCGCTTGTATTGCCCGGTTAATAGCGCCTCTGACGATCTCATCGTCTCCGATTGGTTGTTTAGATACACCAGAATCTACCATAACACTTTTTATCGTTACAGAACCAAAAACCTTTCTAAACCCACGTTTTGTAGCCTCTATTTTAGTGGGATTTGTAGAGCCTACAATAACCAGAACTCCCATTTTTACTCCCAAAAAATTATTATGTATTGCTCTTGAAATTTTCTATGTTTATTTTTGTTTTATCTAGCAGGGTTGTTCCAAATTCTATTGTGGGCTCGATCACTGCTGAAGTATAGTAGTCATTCCATGCATAGATTAAAACGATAGTTACTTCCATTTGAGTAATATTTCTCCATAACACATCATAAAGATATTCCTTCCCCATTTTCATGTAAAAATTATATTCTCCAGAAATAAAGCTTGGCATTATCGTACCGACGCCTAGTCCTCCTTCTTTGAGGGATTCATTAACTGTGGATCTGAGCTCATTTAAGTAGCTATCGATAGACCGTAATTTCATGCTTCGAGGATTTGATATGAATTCGCTTTGGAATTGTTCCTTTAGCGCTGAAATATTTAATAAATTTAAGGGATCCTGAGAGATCTCTACTACTATGGATGCATTCTTTCCGATTTCAGAGTTATATAAAAGATCTAAAATCACATTCCAGAATTTTATCCAACCGTATTTGTAGGCATTGATCCAATATTCTCCGAGCGGCGTCGTACCAGATAGAAAAGCATTAAGATCCTCTGGATAGTATGTCATCAGGTCATAGATATTACTTACGGTACTATTTACGATGCTGCTAATTTTCATATATGCTTCTGTTTCGTTAATAGAATCCTCGTTCATTATCATTTCCACGATCATGTTTGCTAAATATCCTTTCTCACTAATGCTCCAACCAGGCATTACATTTGACACCCCTGTTAGAAAAATTATAGGCTTATTCTCGATCCTAAGAAAATTACTGTATGTGCTAAAATAGAGAGTGTTCGCTAGCTGCTCATAAACAAATCCAACACTGCCATGTTCCTCTAGTGCGTAATAACCTGCTAAGTGTGTTCCATTATATGTTTGCGGTGCAAAATTTATGTAAGTGGGGTCTAAAGTAAGTTTACTTATATTTAACAGAAATGTGAATGCAAGACCATATTCCTCCGCTATGTCTGCCAAAAGATCTACTTTTAGTTCGCATCCAGGATAGTAATCTAGAACTATAAAATCTATACCTGCCCTCTTTATTTGCTCGATATCTTTTCTTAAATATGGATATTTGCTCTCATAATAGCCCTCTAGGGGGGTCAATTCGGTTCCAATCCAATCTCCGCCCTTCTTTGAAGGATCATGATATGGATTATTCCACCAGAAATACATCACACCAACAATCTTTTGATTCTTCGAAAAATTAGTAAACACAGAATCTTCCTCTGTTGGCATTGCAAAGTTTCCAGATAAAACATCTAGTGTAAGTATTAAAACTAGAAAAATAACTGATATTTTTCGGAATTGAAAATATCCTACTATCTTATTTAATGGCTTAGTTATAAGTTTAAGCTTGAGTTTACTAAGCTGTTCTTTAACGCTCTTAATATCAAATGGTATTTTTAACTCTCTAATTAGTATTTTTGCCATACCTAATAATGTGGGAAGTGAGATAACTATTGCAATAAAAACCGATGCTGCAATAGCTGGAACGAAATCTCCCTGTAATGGACTTAAACCCCATAACATCTCTGCCATTTTCCTTCCAAATATTGCTACAAGAATTGCCGGGGAAATAAACATAACAAACCTCATTCCTGCAATTAAAATGGATAGAGATAAGTATATGGAGAGATAGAAACTCACTTTGTAGATTTTTTCTGAGTCATTAACTATTGAGAAGATGAACATTAGACCAATAGCATAGGCAAAGTATTGTTCATTTGTAACTTTACTAAAGAGAAGAAATGCAATTGAACCTAGCATGCTCGCGTATATTAACCCTTTTTCCTCATTTAAATCATAATTATTCCCCAATTGCCTCATTGCAATGTGAATTATCCCTGCAAACAACGCAGCAAAAGAGAGCGCGGATACTAAATTATTAAGTATAATTTCGAGAGCATTCCTCTGAAATTCGGAAAGTCCAATATAGCTAGCGAAAACTTGTGGTAGATAATATACCACAAAGAATAGATTGTATCCGTGGGGAGGTCTCCCTAAATGAAAGAACAGTAGCTGCCCAAGATATCCGACCGGCGAAACTATAAGAAATGGTGCAGATACTAATAGGAATAATAAGGCAACAGAAAATGTAAACTTAATAGCTTCCCCTAATCCTTTTTTTCTAAATATAAATACTAGCAAAAATGGTAAAAGAAAAGCTACAGTCTGTTTTGTTAACAAGCCGAGGCCAAAGAAAACGGATGATATGAATAAACGTTCACAAATAGCAAACAATAGAGAAATTAAGAAGAATGTTAAAGCAACAGCATCAAATTGACCCCACACAGAGCTTATTATGATAAAATACGGATTTAGCAAAATTATAAACTCTACTTTTTCGGCTTTTAATTTATCTTTTGATAGTTCCATTACTAATTTATATGAAAGATATCCAAGAACTATATCGTTAAGCGCTAATGGTAATTTTATGAAAAAGCGTTCTAGAAGATTACTAGATACTCCTAAGAGAAGATATATGAAATAGAAGGCTGAGAAAATGAAGAGTGGCAGGGGAGGGTATGCATACCAATTTGGCGTGAATGGAACATATGGTATATAAACGTAAGGTGGAGTTTCTGCAGCAACAGAGTAGGGGTCTATCCCTCTCGTAATAAACTGCCGTGCCACTGTTATAAATACATATGTGTCCCAATCCTCCCCAGTAAAAGCAAGGAGGAATAGCCGTATAGATAACGCTAAAATGTAGACTTTCGTTCGCTTACCAATTTCCATATTTAACTCCCTTAGAGACCTTGGTACCAGTATACCTTTTTATGTTTACTATCTGAAACTATAAAAAGTTGCTTGAGTTTATTTTATTTGGTGCATTTTCATGCCAATATTTGCCGATATGGTAATAACGCGAGCTAAAATCTATGATATCTATAAAGATTTCTTCGATGTACACGAAAGTCTTGCAATCTATAATGGACGAATTCTTGCTGTTGGTTCATATAGTAATATCCGAGATTTTATTGGTCCTAAAACCCGTATTTTAGATCTAAAAAATAAAGCTCTGATGCCTGCGTTTATAGATGCACATACGCATATAACAGATCAAGCCTTAAGAAATGAATTCTTGGATCTTTCAAAATTTGATGAGAAAAGGAAATTATTGTCTTTCTTATCAAAAGTAGCCCAAAGATATCCAGAGAATCAATGGATTATCGGTCACTCATGGGATGAATCTAAGTGGAAAGATGATAATACCTTTCCATCACTGCAGGAACTTAATGATATCTCGAGAGAACATCCTATATTTCTTCGAAGAATCGACGGACATATTGCAGTTTTGAATGATCTCGCAATACGTACTTTAGAAGTACCCGAAGATGCTCCCGGCTTCTTAAAGGATAAAAATGGAAAGCCTATGGGAATTATTAAGGAGCAAGCCCTAGAAATAGCTGATCGAAAGTTAAGAAAACTTACCATTAATGCTGTTGAAAGTTTAAGGAAACATCTACCGAAAATTGTTAAATTGGGCATCTCGCTCGTTAATGAAATGAGCGATCCCTTGGTGATCTCTGCAGTTTTAAAACTCATGAAATCCGGAGGCCTTAGTGTATCGTTTATGATTTACATTTTTGATGAATTTGCAGACCTTTTTTTAAAGACTGGTATTATTGGCCCTTTTGGGAATGTTAAGGTCCAAATTAATGGTATCAAGGCATTCGCCGATGGCTCTTTTGGAGCCAGAACTGCAGCGTTAAGAGAACCGTATATGGATGATCCTTCCAATAAGGGCATTATAAGAATAGAGAAAAATTACCTTGAAACACTAATAAAAAAAGCAGACAAAAGCGGTTTTCAAATGAGTATACATGCAATAGGGGATCGTGCAATTGACTTTGTTTTGGATGTATATAAACAAGCTAAAATTAACCCACAAAATAGACATCGAATAGAGCATTTCGAATTAGCTTATGATGAGCATTTGAAATTGGCCAGGAAATTAGGTATTATAGTCTCTGCCCAGCCGAACTTTATTGGTCAATGGCAAAGACCAAATGAAATGTATGAAAAACGTTTAGGACATGAACGATGGAAAAAACTAAATCCCCTTAAAGCGACTCTCGATGAAGACATCCCTCTCGCATTTGGTAGTGATTGCATGCCAATAGATCCTATTTTTGGACTTTGGAGTGCAGTAAACCACCCAGTAGAAGATATGCGATTGACGATATTAGAATCTATTTTCTGTTATACAAAGGGATCTGCATTTGCATCATTTCAGGAAAATCTAAGAGGATCTATCAAAGAAGGATATTACGCAGATTTAGTTATTGTTTCTAAACCCATTGAAGCTCTTAATACAAATAACATCAAAAATCTAGAAATTTTAGGAACCATTATTCAAGGGCATATTTTTTATTAATTTTTGTTGGCAGAAAAATAATATAACTTATATTTCTGAACAAGCTCTAATTTTCAATACTTGTAATAG
>JAGGXM010000178.1 GCA_021163045.1 Thermoproteota archaeon
ATTCTTAATACTATGGTCTGGGATGGAGAGCAAGTCTCTATTGAATTGAAGGAGGATACATTGTATAATATAAGCATAAAAATGTTGAGTTTCAACAAAATAGATGAACTAGGCATATTTACTTATTGGAGTCTCTATATCGGCAATGATTTAAATGATATTTTTAATACAGACTTCATCATAGGAGTAAACATAACATATTCATGGCTTTTCCTGTCATCGAAAACAGGAAAATATCACCTAAGAATAAGCAATTACTACAGAGGGAATAATACCAAAACACCATATACCCATATGGCGCAATTTTATGTCATTGTCAAACGTTATTATAATTGGTCTATGTCCAATGAGTCAAGCGAAGAGGTTCTTAATACCATACTACTAGATAGAGATAAAGAAAAGCTCTTTATTGAATTAAAAGCGGGTACGTTATATAACATAAGCATCAAGAGGCTAAATTTTAATGGAACAAATGAAATTGCTGTCTACTGGAGGATATATATCGGTAATGACTCTTATTGTGTTCTCCATGTCGAGGGAATCCCATTTGTTCTAAATAAAACATATTCATGGCTCTTCATACCACCAAAAAGTGGAAAGTATTATCTTGGGATCGGGAATAACATCCTATGCCCATACGCTCATACGGCTCAATTTTATGTCGTTCTGAAGAGTCTCCATTAAAATAGGGAGTTCGGATGAAATTTCGAGCCTGCATAATTCTCAATTTATACAGATGCGTAGCGTTACATCATTATAATAACTTCATTGATTTATTTAGAATTATTCATGCGCTTAAGCGGCAGACCGGTTTAAAGTATGAATTTGAGCCAATCTAATTTATACTGTGATTTTGAAAATACAGGACTCTCTTAGGATATTGGCGTAATTTTTTAAAAGATAAAAAAGTTGGAGAGGATGTTTACTCCTCTTCGAAGAACGTTTTATAGGCAAGGTAAGCTGAATATAGATCTGCTTTACTTGAAATTTCATATGGGGAGTGCATGCCAATTAGTCCAGGACCTATATCTACAACATCTATACCCCTTTCTGCGAAATATTTGGCGATTGTTCCACCACCTCCTTCGTCTACTTTGCCAAGAAGACCCGGCTGCCACGGAACAGCTCTTTTATCAAATATTCTTCTGATCCATGCCATAAATTCAGCGTGCGCCTCGCTGGCCCCATATTTTCCACCGGCGCCGGTGTATTTGGTAACAATCACGCCCTTCCCAAGATAGCCAGCATTTTGTGTATCATGAACATCTTTATAAATCGGATTTACTGCAGCATCAACATCAGCGGAGATTGCTCTTGAGTTTATGAACGCTTTTAATACGTCTCTTTCTGTAGCAGATCCATTAAACTTTTCAATTAGATCGCCGATAAAGACCTCTAAGAATCTAGATTTCGCTCCGGCATTTCCATCGCTTCCAATTTCTTCCCTATCAACAAATACAGCAATGCAGGTTTCTTTAGGTTTAGTAACATCAAGAATAGCCCTTAAGGTTGTGTATGCACAGATTCGATCGTCCTGTCCGTATGCTGCGATCATTGATCTATCAAATCCAGCCTCCCTTGGTTTTATAGCAGGAACAATCTCAAGATCTGCTGAAATAAAATCTTCTTCAGAAATGCCATACTTCTCACTAAGAATATCAAGAATCATCTTCTTAACTTTGTCTTTTACTTTTTTGTCTTCCTCCACTTTTGCTGGTTTGTTACCAACTAAAATTCTTAATTCCTCTCCTTTGACAATATCAAAGCCTTTTCTTTCGCCCTGTTTCTTCCTAGCAAGGTGGGGAAGTAGATCAGGAATCACAAAAGTGGGATCTTTTGGATCCTCACCAATAACTATATGTTTCTTAGTTCCATCCTTTAGAACAACAACACCATGAATTGCTAGGGGAATATTAACCCATTGGTATTTTTTAATCCCACCATAATAATGAGTTTTAAGTAATGCAATACCGGAATCTTCATAAAGCGGACTTGGCTTTAAATCCAACCTTGGAGCGTCAATATGAGCTCCTATAAAACGGAGACCATCCACTGGATTTTTTTCACCAATGACCGCCAATAATATCATCTTATTCTTAAATATAGAATATACTTTATCTCCAGGTAATAGTTTTTCAATAGAGTCTATAGGTTTAAAATCGTGAGCTTCGGCTAGAGTTTTTATATATTCTACGGATTCTCTTTCAGTCTTTACGTGTGATAAAAATTGGATATATTCCATAGCAAATTCGTTAACATCTTTTTCATTCAATCTTTCCCAAGCCCATTTTTTATCATCCATTAAATTTCACCAAATAAATTTGATAACGTATATGCACTCAAAACTAACAAATCAACTAGGTTTTTAATATTTTTCGCAAGAATTAACGACAAAAGATATTTATTCGATCGTATTTGATGGTATATTCTACTAGGGCATATCATCTATAGATAAGCATGAGGGTAACTATTATAGCACCTTTGGGGATTATTTTGAAGAAGGGTAAAACTCTTTTTATTGTGTCATTACTATTAAGTCTGATCCTGTTATCTGGGATTATAATCTTTGGCTATGAGGACATACTTTTCTTGCCGATTTTTGCATATTTGAATTTAGTAATTATCCGCTTTATCGCAGGTATTGGTGTATCGATTTTTTATTTGAACATTGGCGCATACATTCTTAGGTATTTCTCACCAAGATTCAAGAGAAAGCCCAGAGAATCTCGGATCATATTTTTTACGTTAATTCTATTTGGCTACATCTACATCATTACCCTTTTTATAAATACTCTCGTTGGCATACTCTCACAGACTTATAATGAATTTATGATGATTCTAGGAACAATCTTCTCGATTATTACGCTTTATATTCTACCAATATGGCGAGAAGAGGATATCCTTGTGGGAGAGAGCCTTCTATCTAAGGTAAAAGAGAAAATTCATGAAGTTAAGCTAAAGATGACCGAATTTTATAACAAATACATAACCAGAGACTACTTAAAAGCTTATAGTGTTCAATACATCATTTACAGAGCTAAAATAGATAAATTTAGACGAAATATTGCATTAAAACTGCTTCCAATAATCCTTCTTGGAACATTCCCAATACTACCTCTATTCATAATGACTCTGTATATCCTTCTCAATAGTATAAGGTTCCATAAAAAGCTAATGTTGACCGAGAAATCTATCATAATAGTTGATCTAATTTTGCTCACGATATATGACTTACAGGCTTTTCAGGTTATCAGAATGGACAGGTTTATTAGTTTAGTCTTTGGATTTCCGTATCTAATTGGCCTGATAATTGGGTTCTACATCTATCTTTCTGTTTCCAAGGTGTTTCTAAAAAAATTATGAAATACATATAAAGATAAGATCATTTACATTAATTCCTGTTGGGCCAGTAATTATTAAGTCCCCTGTTTGGCTTAAGAAACTGTATGTATCATTATTATCTAGGTATTCTAAGGGATTCATCCCATTCTCTAGTCCTTTTTCAACAGTAGTACTGTCGACAATTCCGCCAGCGGCATCTGTAACTCCATCAATGCCATCGGATCCTAAGGATGCTATTCCAACACCTTCTAATCCTCTAATCTTAATTGCTGCTGAGAGAGCTAACTCTTGATTTCTTCCACCTTTACCTTGACCACGTACTGTTACTGTTGTCTCACCACCGGCCAATATCATAGCAGGTTTTTTAATAACAGAGTTATAATTATATATCTCTCGAACAATGCTTCCAAGCACGGTTCCTACTTCTCGTGCTTCACCTTCTAGGAATGATGTGAGTATTACAGTGTTTAAGCCTAATTTAACAGCCTCTTTCATAGCACCAATGAGGGCCATCCTATTATTTGCTATGATTATATTATGTACCTTTTTGAAAATTTTATTACCGGACTTAGGAGTTTCTGGAATTTCATAGGATAATCCTCTTTTTATTCTATTGATTATATTTTCTGGGGTCTTATCTAGAAGATTATACCGTTTCAGTACATTATAAGCGTCCTTAAATGTAGTTTCATCTGGCGCTGTTGGTCCGGAGGCTATCGTATCTAAACGATCTCCAACAACGTCTGAGATTATTAACGTAAGAGCTGTTGCTGGGTATATAGCTTCTGCTAATTGTCCTCCTTTAAACTGGGATATATGTTTTCGAACAGCGTTAATTTCTTCAATTGTGGCCCCAGATTTAAGTAGTAGATTCGTTAAATTCTGCATTTCTTGGAGAGTTATATTATCGGCAGGGTAGGGCATTAACGCAGAACCACCACCAGATATCAGTACGATAACCAAGTCTTTTTCTCCTGCTTTTTTAGCTATTTCGATCATTCGTTTAGCGCCATGTAATCCGTTCTCATTTGGGATAGGATGTGATGCGGGATTAATTTGTATTATCTCTGTGTGATAATTTCCCTCAGTACCCTCCGGAACATTTACGATACCTTCTGTTATCTTGTTACCTAGTAGTTGTTCGATGCTTTCAGCCATTGCTCCACTTGCTTTTCCGCCGCCGATTACATATATGTGCTCAAAGGAATTAAGATTAAAAGAGAGGCCTCTTATATTTAATTTATTATTAATGATTTTAAGAGCACTTTTTACAGCTACACTAGGTTCGACAGATCGCAAAGCAGCTTCAATACAATCTAAAATCCACTTTTTAACTTTCAAATTTTCCTCGTTGGTAGTGCTCTTTATTATTTCGTCATAATTTTTAATATACAACCAAACCACCAACAACGAAAATAAATAAACTCAATACAAAATAAATATTATTTTCATATTAATATTACTATGACACTATTTGAAAATTTAATTGTAAAATGTTCGCATTTAAAATTTATAAAAAAAATTACTTTTTCTTCTGAAAAAGACAGCTCTAGATAATCAAATACAGCAAAGAATCTACCTATATTAATTGCCTCTTATAGTAATAGATATCCTTACCATCAATGATTTTCACAAACTCCTTGTTTAAGAATGCAATAAAGTCCTCTCGAATGCACGTATGAATCTCTTTTAAACCTTCTCTGTTAGCCAAATATGCAGCAACCTTTACAATTATATTAACAATTCTTCTCGAAAGTGTATCACATTTTATCCATGTATATAATGATGGTTTCATGATATTGCTCTTTCGTATAACTAAATATGCTTTATAATCCTGCCAAGCTATCTGATAAACTTTATATTTGAAATTCACCTTTGGAAGGAAAAATCTATCGTCCCTTATGTTAAAAAGCATGGAACTAGAACTTCCGTATCTACCGATTATGAAGTAGTATCTAGAGGTATCAATGTTTTCTAATGTCTTTATAGGGACTTCTTCGATAGAAACATCATCTATCCTTCTGTCATATGGAAGAAGCTTTATCTGAACATATTTTTCTAACATTTTAAAGCCATTCTTTATATAAAAATTCATACTACCCTCTTCAGGATATGTTATTACGCTGTTTAGATTCAGATTCCTTGCGAATTTTGAAATGTGTGATAGAATATTACTTCCAATACCTCTTCCACGAAAGTTTTTATGGATCCAAAAAACATAAATGTAGAGGTTTTTATTGTAAGGATCAGGTTCGTGTTCAGGAATAACCTCAATTTCTCCTACTATTTTCTCATTTAAGACTGCTACATATGCTTTATATTCCTTTAAGATGAAGTTATTTATATGAATAGCACAGGTTTCTATGCTCATCCAAGGCCCGCCCCTCATCCATCTTTCGGTTACATCGAGAGATTTATACCGCGCGGTAAATTCATTATGAGCATCAAGCCAGTCATTAATATCGCTTATATGAACCTTAACAATTTGCATACAGTCATCTAATTTTGCTTCTCTAATCGATAAATCGTCCATGTCGGTCATAATCAACTCCCCAGAGATTTTTTCTTAAATAAGAGTATGGTAGTTCTAATTATTTATATAGAAGCTTTCAAGTTATATTTTCTGTGATTTATCCCTGATGTGTTTCGTATTTAGAACTCTGTAGTAATAATTTTAGGCATTCAAATTCATTGAAGCTCTTGAATCATAATATATCAGTCTCAATTGGTAAAGATAGAAACAAAAACACTATTCTTTTATTATGAGGTTACTATAAATATATGATTGCTATAAAGTAAATAAACTAATTTAAAGGACGTTTTAAAATGAAGCGGGCTTCTTTAATATTCCTTGTAATTGCTACTTTACTCTTCTCAGCGCTACTATTTCCTAGGCCAATAAACGCAAAAATGCATTTAGACACTAATATAGAAGTACAGACTCTTCCTATAGAAACATTTAAAGGAACTATGAAAATAGAGACTTTCGCTTCGCCTGATTGCTCGTATGCCGCTCTGATTGAAACATTAAACTCGACGAACACATCATTATTCATTGAAATGTATAGTTTCAGCCATCCTTATATTTTAGATGTAATCGGAAATTTATCGGTAAAAGGTGTTAATATCATCATTATCTTGCAAAAAAACCACGTATCTTACTTTGAAAATAATTATACCTATTGGGTTGCGTGGCAGTTATATCAGAGAAATGTTCATGTTTACTGGGCGAACAGCACGGAATTTAGGTATACTCACGCTAAATTTGTAATTATTGATAATAAAACAATAATCGTTGAGAGCGAGAACTGGGCAAAATCAGGGATTCCAAAAAATCCAACATATGGAAATCGGGGATGGGGTATCATAATAGAAAATACAGATGTAGCAGATTATTTTCTAGATGTCTTCCTTTACGATTTATCGATCGCTACGCCTTATTCTACATCTGAAAGTCACGGGACCTCAGTATCCTACACGGTACCCTCTGGATCATACAAACCTAAGTTTAATGTTGAAAGCTTTAACGAGTATGTAGAGGTAATACCAGTTTTCTCACCCGATTTTTCAGAAAACCTAATTATTCAACTTATAAATTCCGCGAATGTTTCGTTGTATATTGAACAGATGTACATTTACTCTAGTTTGACAGATATAGTTAATGCGATTATTAGTGCAAAACAAAGAGGCGTTGACGTCAAGATTATCTTGGATCCACGATCAACCCAAAATAATCAAACCGAACAAATGCTATTACCTTATAACATCTCGATAGCATACGCGAATACTAGCGAGTATTCCTCACCACACGCGTTTGAAACAATGCATAATAAGGGAATGATCATTGATGGCAAAATAGTTTTAATCTCGAGTATTAATTGGTCACCAACATCATTAAGAGATAATCGAGAAGCTGGCGTTATCGTGAAAAATGCTCATATTGCTCAATACTATCA
>JAGGXM010000048.1 GCA_021163045.1 Thermoproteota archaeon
CTATATTAGTATGATTCAATTGGTTTCTAGAACAGAAATAAATTAAATACACTGCACTTACTTGTATTATCAATTTCGAGAGTTGATTGATTTGAAAAAATCGATTGATAAAATTAGAGCTCTTATGCAACGAGGATCTGCGGATGTAATGATCGGAAAAAGCGGGATATCCATTAATATAATAACAAGAATTGAACAACTAATTAAGAAGAAAAAATTTATTAAAGCAAAATTCCAGAGGAATCTTGCTCCAAAAAAAGAGGATGTGATTGCTTTAGCTATCGAACTCGCTAACAAATTAGATATTGCTGTAGGAGAAATACGAGGACGAACAGTAGTCTTTTATGTAAAGAGCGATTCGAGAAAGAAAAACTGAATGTTTAGAATATATCTTTGATATCTGGGCACACTAAGGGTAATAAAATTGTGTTTATCATGGTTGCTGAGTAGGTGTTATATGTGCATGAAATATTTGAAATAAAAGCGAAAGATGGCGCAGGACGAATCGGAAAACTAGTAACTCCCCATGGAACTATTGAAACACCAGCGTTTGTACCGGTAATAAATCCTCACTTACCTATAATATCAACAGATGACCTTAAAAAGCTGGGATATGAGATCTTTATTACGAATTCATATCTTCTATACAAGGATGAGAGACTAAGAGAAATTGTTCTAAAGAAGGGAATTCATGACGTATATAACTGGCAAGGTCCAATTATGACGGACTCGGGGGCCTTCCAGCTGATGGTGTATGGTGATGTAGAAATTACGAATCTAGAGATTATTGAGTTTCAAAAGAAAATTGGTGTCGATATTGGTGTAATATTAGATACACCCGTAGCAAAAGGTGCATATCAAAAAAGAAAAAAATCAGTTGAAGTGACCGCGGAACGAGCAAAAGAGGCTGTAGATGCTGGGTATGTTTCTGATGACTCTAAGGTGATCTGGGTTGGTCCAATACATGGGGTTCCATATAATGATCTAGTAGAATTATCCGTGAACTTAATGACGCAATATCCATTTCCAATGTATGCTGTCGGAAGTATCGTACCATTAATGGAGAACTATAGAGCATTGCAATTGATTAAATCTTCCGTTGTTGCTAAAGAAAAGCTGCCTTCAAGGTACCCAGTTCACTTATTTGGAGCCGGACATCCTGCAATGTTTTCTTTATTCGTTCTAGTTGGTTATGACAGCTTCGATAGTGCAGCATATGCGCTTTATGCAAAAGATGATAGGTATCTAACACCAAATGGTTCTCTTAATCTAAGGGATCTCAAATATTTCCCCTGTGAATGCCCAATATGTTCAAGATATACACCACAAGAGCTGAGATCTATGGACTATATGGCTCGGCAGCATTTACTTGCTATGCATAACCTATATGTCTCAATTGCAGAGATTAGACGCATTAAGCAGGCAATTCTGGATGGTACATTATGGCAATTAGTTGCAGCTAGAGCTAGTGCGCACCCGGAAATCGCGCGTGCATATAGATGGCTTTTAGATCATAGAAATAAGAGAGGATTCTCATTTTTTGAATCATTTGAACCTTCATTTAAGAGGAAAGGACTCAAAATAACACGCCCTGAAGAAGCAAATTTGCCTGTTGTTCAACGTTATAAAAGAAGGATTATGAATCGAGTGTATATTTGGTCGGATCGAGTAATAATCTCCACAGCGGATGGAGCGAATTATTTACCCTCAACGTTAGGAGCGCAGGTTTTCATTATTAGCCCGATTTTTGGAGTAATACCTAGAGAAGTTCGAACAGTCTATCCTCTATTTCAGCATATGAGTTTCCACGAAAAAATTGATAACAACACCTTAGAATTTATTCAGAATTTTGTTAACATGTTAAGAGAAAGAGGAGTTAAAGAAATCTTTGTCTATGATTCAGATGAGACTCTGGCTAAGAAACTTGGTAAAAAAATCGGTATCGAAAGTATCTATACTGGGGAAGACGTGGGAATAATTCCCAAAGAGGAAGAAAAGTTGCATATAGTCCGTGGTATCCTCAATTATCAATTTGGAATCGATAGTACAAAAATAATAAGTAAAGTAGATCTAGAATTTTCGAGATCTACTGGGAGACTTCGTAAGATTTATGCTCTAGATATTAAGGAAATCGAAATCGAAAGCGTAATTCTACCAGAAATAGAAAAAATCTCCAAAAAGAAAAAGAAATTAGGAAAAGAAATGCCAGAAGAACCTCTTCAAGAACTTTTTATAGAGAAGGGCAAAAAATGGCTATTAGGTGCAGTAACCCCTTCGTATTTTAAGATCGTTCCCCATGCACTACTTGCACATAGAATCTGGGAAAATTTCAGAGATAACATGAGATATATGATATGTGTACGAGATGACGCAGAACCCTTTATAAGAGATGGGAAGAGCATCTTCTCAAAATTTGTTCTAGATGCAGATAGCGAAATACGCGCAGAGGATGAAATCTTCGTTTTAAATGAATCAAAGGAGCTATTGGCCATTGCAAAGGCAGTAATTGGTGCTAGAGAGATGCTTGAATTTAGGAGGGGCATTGCCGCAGAAAATCGCTGGGGATTTTCATATAGAAAATAAAAAATTCTTAGTCGTCGCATAGCGACTACGCATACATATGGCTTTTTATAATACCGCCGCTCTAGCCCAGGGAAGACTTTTTACAAGATTGTTAAGTTTCCCAAGCGATAGGCTGTAGGA
>JAGGXM010000013.1 GCA_021163045.1 Thermoproteota archaeon
GACCATATACTCAGGAAAGACCAAAACCATTAATTATGGTAGCTGATTATCCGATAATTGTTTGGCAAATAAAATGGCTAAAGAAATATAATATAGATGAGATAATTCTTGCTGTTGGATATTTAAAGGAAAAAATAATTAATGAAATAGGGAGCGGACGTAAATTTGGAATAAATGTAACTTATGTTGTTGAAGAAGAACCCTTGGGAACTGGTGGGGCAATAAAAAACGCAGAATCTGTTCTTAGAAAGGAAGAAATATTCTTTGTATTAAATGGCGATATCATCACTAACTTAGATCCTACAAAATTAGTTGATAAAATAGAAGAGCAAAATGCTATTGGTGCATTGGCATTGGTTCCTCTTAAGAGCCCATATGGTATAATAAACTTTGAAAGAGAGACTGGAAAAATTTTAGAATTTGTAGAAAAACCCTACATAAAAGATTACTGGATTAATGCAGGTGTGTATTGCTTAAAGCCTTCAGTATTTGATTATTTGCCAGATAAGGGTAATGTTGAGAAAATAGGATTCCCCGATCTGGCGAAGAAAGGAAAACTTGTTGGAGTTCCCTTTGGGGATGTCTTTTGGAAAGCTATAGATACTCACAAGGATGTGGAAGAGGCCGAGAGGCTTCTTAAGAGTGAGAACTTCAGCTAATCTTTTTTAAAAATTTTTGATTTTGATAAATGGGACTGGGTATGATATCCGAGAACCTTGAGGATAAAATTTTGGAGCTAAATAAGGAGATTTACGACTTGGGATCTAAGCCATTACGATTTTCTAAGCAAGAGTTAAATAAGCTAAACGAACTGGGTATAAATGGATTAGCAATTATATTATTCCATGAAAAACAAGGACCATATCTCGCATACTATTATCGTAAAAACTCAAAATTAGTCTCAGACCTGCTTAAAAATTCAGCATTATCGGTTGAAATGTCGGTTATAGCAAAATATGCGAAAGAAGTTATTCTAAAGAACGACTCTAGGATTATGATTAAAGAATTCAGGATTAAAAAAGAAAGAACAATACCAAACTTCTTTGTTATACAACTAAAATCTAATTATAAAAAGGCAGAAATTCGCAGATTACTAGATTCTATTTCGAAAAGATTAAGTAAACTAAAAGATTTCGAAAAAGAAGAAGTTGAAAATCTACTACGGGATGAAATTAGAAGGTTTCTTTCTATCTAGATTAGTAGACTATTTAATTTACTTCATTCTACTTTCCTTCTTTATAATTATCTGCTTTACATATACCGTAGTATTATCTGGTACATTTTCAAATAAGACGGTACCTGGTCCTACCACTGTGTTATTACCAACAAGAGTCCCAGGCATTGTTGATGCATTTACTCCATAGTTCGACCGCATGCCCGAGATAACTCCTAGTTTCATTCTTTTAGTATTAATGCGTTTATTTCCTAATTTGACGAATATATTCTTTCTATCAAGTCGTAAATTGGCTGTTATAAAACCAGCACCAGTGTGAGAAAAACAATCAAAAATAGAGTCTCCTATATAGCCAGAATGTGTCTCCATATTTTTTTGAAAGAGACTTCTTGCGACTTCCATAAATGCACCAACTAAACAATTTGATTCAATGTTGCACTCTCTAATTAGTACATGATCTCCAATTATACTTCCTTTCCCAACATATGTAGGGCCTACTATGACGCTGTTTCTAAAGATTCTAACACCAGAATCGATTATAGCTGGACCTACAATTTTTGAACTCTCATCGATTTTTGCAGTTTCATGAATTATGGTTTTATCAATTTCTCTTAGTAAAAACATCATAACATCGAGCAAATTCCATGGATATTCGACTTCCAGATAATTTCTTCCTATAGATATTATAGAGATTTTTTCCTGATCGAATCTTTGGAAAATACTGTAAATTGACTTTTTAATAGAAGATTCTGTAGAAATATCATCTAAAAAGCTATAAATTTTTTCAATCCTAGTTTTCGATAGCCAAATGATAGGTAATAAGTCCTCGATTAAAAATTTTTTTCCACTATTTTTAGTAAAGATGCCAAAATCTGTATGTGGAAAGGTTTTTTTCTTACTGATAAAATCTGCAAAATAAATATCATGCGCATAAGCGAAAATGGCATATTCAGACCGGATATACTCTGATGCTTGTAAGATGCCATCTATGAGATTATGTGTATTTTTAGGCAATTTCAAAATTTGTGAACTAGAAGAGAGTTTTTTCATATAATCTTCGAATCTTTCAGGATATAGTAGAAATATATTCTTGATAGCATCATTTTTGCGTATTTTTTCAATTACATGTTCAATAAGAGGCTTTCCAAGGAAGTTATACAACGCAATAGGCCTAGAGTTTAATGGCCACATTTCCTCATTTGGGGAAGGCATAATTAAGATCAAATCCACAAGTAATCTCCTCACATAATTTTATGTATCCGTATATGATAATATATCTAATTAAACTTTTTACAAAGCAAAAGACAAATTTTTTATTTTCTTCATCCTATTACTAAATGTAGATACTATAGTGTAACTTGAGTTGATCAAGCAATGAATTCAGATACCGATTTAGGTAGAAAAATAGAGGAACTGGAGAATCTTCTGTTGATTTTTGCACTAAGCGATGGAGGACCTATACCCAAGCTATGGAATAAAATACAAAGGCAGTTACGTGAGCCAAAAAAGGTTATTGCAGTCATTCTTGGTCTATATCGAGGAAAAAGCACTTCTGAAATAGCAGAAGATTTGAATCTCTCGGAGAGAACTATAAGAGACAAACTTCAAAGAGTTAATATGATAACTTCAGAAAATCTCTTTGGGCAAACAATAACAGAGGGAAAACCGGGTCGCGGGCATAAATTAACAACTTTAGGAAAATTTCTAGCTAGATATTTAGAGAAAATCTCAGAGCAAGAACAAGAGATTACGCCCCTAGATATGTTAATTCAAAAAGAAGAAGAGTTTGCTATTCCGGAAGCGAATACTTAGAGCCGAGTGTAACAAATATAAATGTAGATAAGTAAATTGCTAAGCGAATTTACTCTAGTGGTGGAGGAATTAAAGTCTTAGACTCTACAAACATCCTGGCAAAAGTTGAGGAGATAATACCCATTGCAGCACCTATAATAAAAGCAACAACAAGTACCCCAAATACAACAGCCATTCCTATATTCCATGCTCCAGCGAATGAGAATATTACGTCACTGAAATTTATAGATAATGATACTATAACTACTACACTTGTAAAAGCACTAGCTATTAGTGCTCCCCTTGCGAAACCCGTAACCCAGCCAATTACAAGGCTTGGAATCAGAAAGTTGTTAAAGAAAATTACATATAGAAGAGTCTCAAAGCGGCCTGAACTATACAAACCATAGACATCATTTATCCATAAGGTTACAAGAAGCATTAAAAAGAAACTGATAATTCCAGATAACGTGCCAATGATTATTGTTTGGTTATTTCTATATGCTATCTGAGGTATTTTCCTTACATATCTATTCAAATAGTTCAAAAAATTGTTTTCTAGCGTGTTATAGATTTCATCCAGTTTTCCTGGTTGAAGTAGAAGGGGTTCAATCATTTTTTTAATAATTTCTTGATTTTGAGATATAAATGAATTAATAATTCTCCACACAGTAGCTGGAATATCCTCTCTATCTGTTATCGCAACTATTAAAAGGTTTTCCTCACCAATCATAACATATCTGTATAGCATCTTGATTTTCATAAAGTCCATACTTTGAATCCTATCTCCAATTGTTTCATAACCAAAGTTCGTTATTGCACTTATGAATCCGGATATTAATGAGTCTTCTTTTCCGGCTATTGACCCAAGTACATCTTTTGGAGCTTTGGGATGTTTAAATGACCAAATGAGTTCTCCTGTGGATTTCGAAATGTAAACCATATATATCATAATGCCAACCTCAAAAAGATAGGATCTTAATGATAACCTAGATAGTTATCGCTTTTTCTGTATTATAAGTGTTAGCATATTAAAGTTTTTTAAAAAAGGTGGTTCGGTTTAGAATACATCAAGTATTATTTTATCTGTTAAAATATTAGGTGCAAGATCTTCAATAAAATCTATTAACAACAATTGATTATATAATAGAAAGATTTTCAAATCTGATGCCGGGGGCGGGATTTGAACCCGCGAGGCGATAACGCCACTGGCTTTCATGGAACAAATATACCACTCAAGGCCAGCGCCATAGTCCGCTCGGCCACCCCGGCTCCAATGAAATAACGCTAAAAAGTAAACTCTATTATTATTAATGTTAGATTTATTAAATTTTAGTATGGTGATCTTATGACGGATAAAAGAATTGTTGATCGTGTACTTTTATTATTAGCAATAAAGCCTCCCAGAAAATTAGTAACCTTAGATCATATTGTTGAGAAGGTCTCAAGAGATTGTGGAGCCACACCAGAAGAAATATTAAAGGCCTTAAATAATCTAATTGCTGGAGGATATGCAGAGAAAATTAGAGATAAGTATAGAGTAACAGAAAAAGGGAGAAAAGATGCATGGAGCTTAGCCTACGATGAAGAGATGAATAAAAGCTATAGACTTGTACTTCTTGCTCGGTATTATTATCCAAAAGCTGCAGAAGCCATACTTCCATTTCTGAAAGATAGGCCGGTATCGGTTGTAAAGATATTTTCGGATAAGAGAGATCCCATTAACAAAGTGGCGCCAGTTTTCTCAAGATATGCAAAAATGAAACCTAAAAGATACCATTTTATCAATACAGTTGAAGAAATCCTAAAATACGTAGATATGCATGCAATAGATTTTATTCCATATGTCCATAAGATCGGGAACGATTACCCGGATTGGCTAATAATTGATCTTGATGCCGGTGATGATATAAAGAATGCTGGAAAATTAGGATTTAACTTGATTAAAGAAGTTACAATAGAAACCGTTCGGGTTATGGAGGAAGAGCTCTATCTGAAACCATATATTAAATTTAGCGGTTCTAGAGGATTTCAGATTTGGGTGAAATTTGATAAACCCTTAGGTAGATTTGACAGATATAGAAAGGCTGTTGTCTTAATAAGAGATTTGGTGGAGGAGCGACTTTCCCAGAGATATGATCACTTTAGTGAGAAATACGGAAGTATTGTGGATAAGCCGATAACTACAGCAACTGTAGCTAAAAAAGAACAACGACGTAAGCAGATATTGTTAGATTGGTCCTCACTTAAGCTGGAAGGTGATGTTAGAGCACCGTTCTCTATGCATTACAAGACTGGATTAATCTCAGTACCGGTTAAAAAAGAAAAAATACTTGATTTTGATCCCACATATGCAAGACCAGATAGTGTTATTCAAAATCTAGGAAAACTTATTAAAGCCTTTGAGATGGAGTCATCAGACGCATCAGAATTAGATAAGAGATTAGGTAAAGAAGGTCTACTTGCATTCATTGGGTGATGTATTATAGTGTTATAGCTAACTTTGATTTACAATTTGGACATACTGGTTCTTTAATTTTTACTTCAACTTGCCATGGAAAAGAACGCTCTATTAAAAGAGTATTGCAAAAAGGACAGTAGGTATTCTCCCATTTATGACCTGGAACGTTACCAATGTATACATACTGTAACCCGGTCTCCTTTCCAATTTTGTATGCTTTTTCTAATGTCTTAATTGGCGTAGAAAGCGGTAATCCCCTATCCTGTGCTCTATATGCTGAATAATATCTAGTGATATGCCATGGTGTTTCCTCACCGAGTAGGTCAAGTATCTTCTTAGCAATCGATCTCAAACAGTCTGTATCATCATTAACCGTCGGAACTATCAATGTAGTGACCTCTACATGTACCCTATGTTTCTTCATAAACTCGAGATTTCGCCATACAATATCTACATCTCCACCAATCCACTTCTCAATTTTTTTACCACAACCCTTAATATCTACATTAGCGGCATCTAAACCATTTTTTATTAGTAACTTCAGCGCATCTAAGGTCATGTAACCGTTTGTTACGTATGTGTTGAATAATCCCACATTTTTTGCTTTAGGCATTACATCAAGAGAATATTCAAAAAGGGTGACACTAGGTTCGTTAAAGCTAAAGCTTGTACCTGAAGACTTCAATCTGAGAGCCTCTTTAATATAACTATCTGGATCTAGATAATTACAGGTTTTAGCCCATACTTTACTTATTTCCCAATTTTGACACCAAGGGCATAAAAAGTTACAACCCCAGCTGCCAACAGTTAGGGCGTACTCAGAAGGATGAAAATTATTGAATGGTTTTTTTGACATTGGATTATTGCTAATAGAACTAATATTTCCATACGTTAAAACATAGAGTGTACCCTCTTTATTAAATCTTGCTCCGCAAAATCCTCTTTTTCCTGGGGGTATAATACAATGTCTCTCACATACATTACATAAAACTTTCTTTGAACCCAGAGGTTCCCATAATAAAGCAATTCTAGTACAGGGACTTGTAAATAGCGAATTGGAAACTTTATGAATAAACATTATAACACCTAAAGTGATATTTTTTGGAACAACTTTATATATACTCGATTACTTAAAAGTTGTAAGAAATATTTTACATAGGAAAGATTTTAATTAGACTATGGTGCATACGGTGTTGAGGCGAAAAATGCTTACAATAATGCTTATTTTCATCACAATTTCTGCTACTGTACCTATTAGAAGCACTATACAGAACAGCGAAAAGGAGGCATCTTTAACTAATTATAGTCTAAATATATCCTATTATGCTGAATTTTTAGATGTATTTCTTGGGAAACAAGGGGCACTCATTTATGTATTTTCCTCTGTAGGAGGCAACTACTCCATAAATCTTAACATGAGTTCTACTCTTTTCAGTAATGTGTATTTCATTAGAATTGCTTATGGAAGCGGACATGCTTGGTGGCGGTATTGGTATAAGCCAATTTGGCAAGATATACCCCCTGGATTTTCGATGACAATCGGTTATATGGGTATAAATTCGCAGGAAGCTTTACAAAAAACAAATCAAATAATTAGTTCATTATCCGATTTCGGCGTAGAAGGAATAATAAATTGGATTGGTAGGAGAGGCACGCTTATCGTAGTGAATGTCTACTTATTCTATTCAGAAGAGGCTTCTGGGACACTTACCTCCTATTTTAACATGAGTGCTGTTGGCTTTATTAAGATGTTCAGTACAGATAACCTAATAAATTCACCATATGTAAGAGGATATATCCTCCTAGTTAGAGATGTAAATGATATTGATCAAGATTCTAATACCAGCGAATTTGTACCCATTATTGGGCTAGCACTGGTTATACCAAATGCAATTATTAAACGATTAGAATATGGGCAACTATATTTTTATCTTACAGTAAAGGGATCACTTCAATTTGAGGGCAATATAGAGCCAGCCCCATTTTCAAATGTGAGTGTAATAAGAATCCTCTTTCCTATACCAGTTCATTTTATAAGCGGAAAGAAGCCAGATAACTCGGATTATCTATTTACTAACAAATACATATATGTCTTAAGATATCGCAATCGTAGTAGATTCTACGATGATATAAATTTACAATTCAAATTGTTTTCCTTGGAAAATATAAACAATAATGTGGCATCTCTAACTGCTGCGATGAGTATTGATGACGTAAAAGAAATTTTCTATGGTGGGATGTGGTTCTACAATGTTTCTCTAGGTCTTAGAATAGAAAATTATGGAGACAACTTAGCAAAAAATGTAACTGTAATGATACCTCTGCCCGAAAAATTTATTTCATTTCTCTTAATCCACTATGGCCATAATCTATCGGATCTTATCGGTAGTAGTCAAGAAATTACATTTAGAAAAGAGGATTTATACACTATAGAAAGCTATATGATTCAAGCAAAAGTAGGTGAAATTCTTCCGAACACGACCAAAATTATAAGGATATGGATAATAGTACCAAAAGCTGGAATCTTAGAAGAAAATCTAACTTTTTATCTTCCAGTTGGTGGTATAATTATCTATAGACTAAATGATTCAAATATAATTAGATATAGCATAGCTAATAGCTTGTTTTATTATAATAGTAGTTATATTCAATCAACGTTAAAGATAGAACCTAATTGGGCTGTAATCCAAAATGAGACTGAACGGCTAGAAATAAGTCTTAATGTAACAAATTACGGGGAATCTACGGCATATAATGTACAAGTAAGTATAACTGCGGGCATAATTAGCAATAATATGTTTCTAGACAATAAGATTACATTAAATAAGACAAATTTGGGGGATCTTCTCGCAGGAGAAACAAAGCAAATAAAAATTAATGTTACACCATATTTTACGTTTGGAAGATGGGGTATCGGTGCCATCGTATCTTATGGAACCAATTCAGCATCAGAATCTCGAGCATATGTTCTCTCGTCATTTCAAGATTTCGTATCTATTCCGTCCGCAGAAGCATTAATTAAATGGAGAAAAAATATGAACCTTGCTATACCTAAAGCAGAATTAGAAACAGAGAAAGAGGTTCGGCATATCCCGCAGACTAATGAACTTATAGTAACTATTACTGTCAGAAACATAGGTAACATGCCAACAAGATGTCGTATTATGGATTGGATGTTCACAAATGTTATAGATATAACAAAAGGCTATTATGGAATCACAGATCTCTACATTAATGGAACTAAAATTAACCCAGAGAATCTCTTTATCTATAATACGGCACTTCCAATATTAGTATTCACACATACGCAGCTTTTGACGCTATCTCCCAATAATACGATCATAATTAGATATATCATAAAGTTAAAAGAGAACGTGAATATAAGTCAAGTAAAAGTGCCACCTGCAAAAGTATACTATGACTTCGGCAAGTACCATTATATTTCTGAACCAGACTCCAATAATGTTCTAGCAACATCTTTGCGAACAATTAAATGGGATTGGGGAATAAATGAATCCGAATCAACGGAGCAAGAGTCTCATTTTAGAGCTTTGAATAATATAAAAAGCAGCGATGATTCATTTTACAATATGATAGTATCATATACCCAAATGGTAGAGCATACACAAGCGATATTCGTTAATACTCCAATATTCAAAGGAAAAATAATAGTCATTATTATGATTGGGCTCGCTATTGGGTTTCTCGCTCTTGCCGTAAAATTCTATCTAAAAAATAAGAAAGAATTAGATTAATTTCAAAGATTCGAAAATCATCTTTGTAGCTTTTACTACATCCTCTTTTTGTACAGTTTTCCTGTTTGCATGATTTGCAAGTTCAGTAGCCATAGATGAGATCTTTAATATGAATTTCTCTGCTACATCTCTCAAGGCAAGGAGCGCATCCTGACTAATTCTCTCAGCGCCCGATTTTTTTGCTAATCTTCTAATTCCAGATACAGATAGATCTGCCATAACCAAACACCTTCTATAGAATATATCGATTTATGTATAATAGATTTACTCTGTGAATAATCAAAATATGAAATATAAATTAAACTAAACATGATGACTTATACTTTTCAGATCAAGTAGTTCATTAAAATTAAGTACCAGTATATTAAAGAAATTGGGTCATGTTTATGAAAAATCTAATCGAAAAATCCGGGCAAGATGATTTCTCGTAAATTTCTGATTTTATAACTGTAATCGCTGAAGATGCTAAAAAAGATTATCGGAGATATTTTTGGAAGCTAAATATTATTTTTAGTGATGAGTAACTTGTACCTTATAATCAACAAAAGAGACTACGGTAAGCTCTGTGTTACACAAAATATTTCCCTAATTTTCTTTAGTAATTTAAATAGATTGAATTTTGGGGCGAGATGCATGGAAGAAACTTTCTATCAAATTTTAGCCAAGGCCTCTTTAGACAAGATTGACAAAAGGAAATTAGAAAAAATGTTTAAGAGATTAAGTCAAGAAATCGATTTATTAAAAACGATCTTCAATAAAATTTCTCTAGAGAATAAGCGTATACTAGACATAGGCACGGGCCAAGGATTTGCATGTAAATTCTTAGTTGAAAATGCCAGAAATTCGCTTATTGTCACAATTGACAGGGATCCGCTCTGCCTAAATCGTGTTAGAAATATATTAGGTGATAAGATAAACAATTTGGTTTTTATTAAAGCCGATTTATCGGCTTTATTATTCATTAAGAATAACTTCTTTGATATTGCTTTAGCACATTATACGATATCTACAATTGAGAAAGACAAACTTATACGAGTTTTAGAGGAAGTTCATCGGATCCTAGTACCAAATGGTTGGTTAGTAATCATAGAAGGTTTCGGTATTGGAAAGAAAGATCATCCTAGAGAATTAACCCTGGAATTAGAGGAGATATACAGAGAAATTACTAAAGAAGAAAAAGAACTTGAATTAGAGAATCTACTCTTAATATTAAACAAATTTTCGAAATTTAAGCTAATCGAAGTTAAAAAACTTAATGATGGGCTACTGGATCCAACAATAGAAGACTTTGCCTATTATCTGCTTAAATTAACGAATGATACAGAGTTAAGGAATAGGATAAAAGAGATCATCAAAAAAGGGCGAAGAATCGGTTTTAGGGAAGCGCCAGATTACGTTATATACCTTCAAAAATGATCTTAAAGATAACTAGGATCTCTAACATATTAAGTATATTCCATGGATTCTTCATGATCTCTTGCTGTAAAAACTTCCTCACTTGTTCTTTCTATCTCTAATAAAAGATCATCAACTCTAATGATCACAGAGGATAAGATTAAGAGAAACCACGCGAAATCTCTAAGCGATAATGCATGAACACGTGTTCCTATGATTAAGTACTTTAACTTTGTTTGTTCTGAGGTTCTAAGTCGTGGACGTTTCATTATTTCTAAACTGCACCCGATAAGGTCAGGTATTCTACTCATGATGCTATCGAAATCTTCTTCTGAGGTAACCGGAATTCTACGAGTTATACTTACAAAAAGAGCCTTCTTAGAATTTCTCGGATGCGATTGTATGCTAACGAGCGCTGGTGGCAAATGTAAATATCTGGGCGGTAAGACGAGAAAACGTTGTGTATCCTGCCTAATTACATACTTTTCATACGCATCCTTATAAATTCTTCTTAAAGCTTTCTCAACATAATCTCCAATATCCTCTATATTGGGAAGCGCATTTGGATCTATTTTTTCAAGTGGAAATACTGGTTCAGCTGTCTTCTTCTTACGAGGCAAAAAAACACCCTTTAAATACTACATAAAGTAATAGCGAATCTGTTTAATACAATTTTTTAGTATTTTTGTTATAAAAAGTCCAAGGTGGTATATATGCAAGCTCAAAAGCATGGGAAGCCCCTAACAGAAGCTGAGACAAAAAAACTTTTAGAGAAATATGGAATTCCATTTCCGAAAAGAGCCGTTGCGAAAAATAGGGATGAAGCTATAAAATATGCGAAAGAAATAGGCTTTCCGATAGTTATGAAAATTTTAAGCCCAGATATAATTCATAAAACAGATGTGGGCGGTGTTATACTAAATATAGATTCCGAAGAAAAAGTAGCGGAAGCATGGGATACAATAATGAATAATGTTAAACAAAAAGCACCAGATGCACGGATAGACGGGGTATTACTAGAAGAAATGGTTAGCGGAGGCTATGAGATAATTATCGGTGGTTTGAAGGATCCTGTTTTTGGACCTGTCGTAATGTTTGGAGGTTTGGGTGGAATATATGTTGAGCTTTTCCAAGATGTATCGTTCAGGTTAGCACCTATCGACGAAAAGGAAGCTGAGGAAATGATAAAAGAGACAAAGGGCTATAAAATCCTGGCAGGTTTTCGAGGTATGAAACCAGCAAATATAGAAGCTATTAAGAAATTATTAGTAAATATTTCTAAGGTCATGGCTGAAAGAAGTGACATTTTAGAACTAGATCTTAATCCCGTAAGAGCATTTCCTGATAGAGTCGTAGTATTGGACGCTAAATGTATCGTCGGTGAATAAATTTGGGACTCATCCGAAAACGATTGTTTATTTTCCTACAAATAATTTTTGGCTGGATTGGGTTGGCGCTTATATTACCCCTCTTGGTACGGCCAATAGTTGAGGTAACATGGGGAAACTTTCTTTCATCGGTAATTAAGGTTAGTATACCACTTGCAGCATTCATATTGTTCCTTTTCCTGTGGTATGAAAGTACGGTATACTTTATAAAGAAAAAAATTAAGGAATAATAGATTTCTTGGTTAATGGTTGATTGGAAATGCAAATAAGCGTTTTATTAACACCAAATACATTTTTATTATTGATCACATACACCGTTTTGTATGTAATTTTCTTTGCAATTTGGTACTTAACCAAAGTTTCTGGTGCAGATCTTTTAAAGGCACTCATTGCAGCAGTAGGATTTATATTAACAGCTATAATTGCCGGAGAGATCTTTGGTGTTCTGGCAAGTATAATAACAGCTTCGGTAAATTCAAGTCTTCTAGGATATATTACAGCAACATGGGTAGTATATTTCTTAACGGAGTTTTTCTATCCAGGAGCGCATAGATATAGACAAAAATTAAACTTAGTATTCCTAGTCACGCTACTATCGCTCTTCCTATGGTACATTGAATTATATTTCTTAAGCATGCTTTAGATAGTTTGAAACTATCTATATTTCCTTAAATTCTTTTTAGCTTTTAAATGCAATTATAGATACTTCTTTTTGAAATCTCTGAAGCCCTATTTTTTAGTAAAGCTTTAAATACTACATGTAATATTTAATACACTATGGTGAAAAAAGTGAGCGAAAAAGTCACCAGTATTAGGATTAAAGAGGATATATGGAAAGCAGCAAAGATATATTCTATCGAAGAGGATATACCTCTTAAATCGCTCATAGAAGAAGCTTTAATTATGCTCATTGAAGGGAAAAAAATGGTTCGTAATCTAGAAGTAAATATTAGAGAAGATATAATTAAAAAATTAGAGATGGCCCGGAAAAAAGGAAAATTACCATTCCGAATAGTATCAAAAAAAACTGCTGTTGAAATCGTAAGAGAGGGAAGAGGAGATTGATTAGAATCTATCTTGATACAAACGTTATTATAGCTAGATATAAACCCCAAGATCCTTTGTTTTCGGTATCAAATGATTTATTTGAAAGAAAGGACCTTGTATTCACTGTTTCACCATTGACATTAGTTGAATTGCATTCTGTAATCTCAAGATTAAAATCACAGCTAATATTTAGCAATGAGATCAAAGACGTAGATTCTCGCACTTTAGTTAGTTTTATTATAAGAGATTGCAATCTGCAGTTTTTAGC